>NZ_CEXWTU010000104.1:0-16304 GCF_982758155.1 Marinagarivorans sp.
CGCGGCCAGTAAGGTATGGCGCAATACTGTGTACTTATTCATGGTTTGCTCCTAGTTAATTTGTATTAACAACATGTTACCTAGTTAAACACCGCTGATTTAATTCTCCTCACAACTCTCATGCAAATACGTGAACATTAAATGAAGTTGAGGCGCCCATCACAAAAAAACGCTCGAAGCAAAGGCTCCAAGCGTTTTAAGCTCTAGTGACGGCTTACGCGAAGGTGATACAAATCTAGCTCCATGGTGCCTTCCGTATCTTTTAACTCAATGACGTTATCGCCAGGCTGCAAGAACGCAGGCAGGTGTACTTCTGCGCCCGTACCACGTGGCGCCCAGCTAGATTCAACCGTAACGATGCCAACCTCGGCACCATTCACCCAAAGGCTCATGCTGCGGGTGCCGCTAAGCGCGCCTGCTTTAACGCTTAAGCGTATGCTGCCGCCTGTGCCGCCGGCAATCGTCCATCTAAAGCCGGTATCTCCATTCAGGTCCATCCACTCGCCTTCATCGGTGCAGTTGATTTGCCACGGTTGATTCGCGATACACGCATTTACACTCTCACCACCATTGCTGAGGGAGGCATAATAAGTCGTTGTTGGCACAACTGTTATAGGAGTCGGTGACATGGTAAAGCTGCCGGAAGTAACACCATTGCCGAGTTGCCCGTTGCCATTGAAACCCCAGCACAAGGTAGAACCTTCGCGAATAACCATGCACGAATGGTAGTAGCCGGCATCGATAGCGACTACATCGTCAGCCCAGTTAACATTAGTTGCAGCAGCTTTATCAGTGCGACTGGTATCGCCATCACCCAAGGCGTAGCCCACACCCCAGCACTGTACGCTTTGGCTTTGGTTGCCATGATCAACTAATGCACATGAGTGATTTCTGCCAACAGTGATTTGTATGGCATTGCCATTAATGCCCAGTACATCGCCTTGAGCTTCGGCAATATCAACGCTTGCAGTACTACCATTACCAAGCTTACCGTTCGCGCCGCCGCCCCAACATTTCACATTGCCGTCTACCATCAATGCGCACGTGTGACTATAACCTGCAGCAATTTGGGTGACTCGGTATTGAAGGCCTTTTACGGGGGTTGGGCTATAAACATTATGCGCCTGAGAATTGCCATCACCCAGCTTGCCCCATGAGCCGTTACCCCAGCAGCGTACAGTACCCATAGCGCTCAGCGCGCAATTATGCCGCTCGCCTGCGCTAATGGCGATGGTGTCTGGCTCGCCACGCTCATTGGTTAAACCGCTGACGGTATAAGGGTAAGTGACATTAGCCACTTGGCTTGCTTGGCCGATTTGGCCATTGCTATTAGAACCCCAGCATTGCACGTAACGATTATGGGTCAGAGCACAGCTATGCTCGCCACCAATGGCTAACTGCTGAATATTGGAAGTAAATACATCAACGGGAAGCCCGCTATCTTGTGAATTAGCATCACCTAGCTGGCCAAGACTCCCTTCGCCCCAACATTTAACATTCCCATCTAACAATAGCGCGCAGCTATGCTGGCTACCCGAGGCAATGGTTTGTACCCCATCAAGTTTATCGCCAGTTGCCGATAAGACATTTTGCGCGAGTGTCACATTGTGGCCACCCGTATTATTATCGCCAACTTTGCCCGCACCGCCATGGCCCCAGCACTGAGCAGTATCGCCATCGACACTTGCACACGTGTGGTAGCCACCTGCATTAACGGTTGCAATAGGGGAGCAGCGTCGTCCTGGTGCAAAATGATCTGGGTCTCCCGCAAAGCAACTGTCATCCGCCATTTCAATCACTTTGTTTCGCGCGATCACGGCAGGAGTAACACGGCTATTCTCATTTTTCGCTAAGTTAATAAGAAACTCAGGAGGTAATGGACGGAAGCGTAAACGCGCTTTCACCAAGAAAGGTCCTTGGCGGCCAGTAACCGGTACGTCGTACTTTTCGATACGCTTTTCAAACGGGCGAAGGGCATTGCCATTATCAATAGTGTCGCTAATAAACTGGCTGAACACTTTATCTCGGCGTTGCTCGGTATTACCGCTTACCAAAATCGGTGCCCCTTGGCCCTCTGTGGGAGAGTCCATACCCCGAGTAAAGCCGTTTTGATAATTAACCAGGCCCAAATTAATAGGGTCAGACAAGCCGATTTCTGGATCAGCTTGGCGCATACTGTAATCGCCAGGCTCATCGTGGTCCGGCGTACCATCATCGTCAACCATGGTGATGTCGCGTTTTTCTAAGCGATGGCCATCTTCAATATCCATGCGGCCATCTAAAACCACGTAAATATCATCGAGGTTACACTCGTATTCATTACTCGGCAGGAAGCAATCGTTTTCTTCGTAAAGATCGGTACCAATCGGATTAAAATCACCCGGCTTTTTAACCAAATAACCAGAGGTATACACGTTTTGGTACTGGGTTTCGCCGCCAACAATTATGATGTTGCCACTGCTATCGCGCTGCGGTTCGAGAACTTGCAGCTCGATCCATACTTGCCGCTCCTGCGATAAGCCTGCAGGGATATTATGGCCGGCACCAACGTTTTCTACGCTAATGCGAACAGGTAGTGTACGGTTACCAACGGGGCCTTCAACCGTGCCAGAGGTAATGCCAAAGTCGACAGCTTTTTCTAGGAGTATTTCACGCATATCGCTAATACCATTGAGCTCTGGCCCGCCATGGATAAAACCGTTCGGATCCACACCATTAGTAAGGTCGCTAATGTCAGCTAAACCTACTCTACGGAAATCGGTAGTTTCATTTAGCTCCTCGTTAGGGTCTGAATTTTCCATGGTATAAGGTTGACCAAATTCGCTCTGATCTACCAATATCCTGTCGACACCAATAAAGCGATGGTCCGCCACTTTACGTGATGTGCCACCAAGGGCGATGGTACCTAAAGGGTACTCCCCGGGTAGAGCTGCTGTATCGGTCATAAATTTAGACATATGACAATCTTGGCAAGTGGTAATCTGCTTTATCGCGTTGCCTTGAGCATCGTTTTTACCTATAAGCGCACCGGCCTGTAAGTTATCGGGATCGCTAATAGCCGCCATCGAAACCACATCGCGCGCTGGGCCGCGGGGGTTGGCAATTGCGTTATCTAACACTGTAGCGTCCGTGACTTCTGTGCCATTAGAGTCTGGCGCATTATTATTATTGTTCCATGGACTGTTACGCCATTCCGTGAAGAGGTTTTCTACTCGACGGAAGGCTTCAGATTTACCACTTAAATCACTGACTAATACATCTGGTAGCGGTATGCGCACATCATGGCATGTACCGCACATTTCACCCGAAGAAATGAATGGTCGCTTAACACCATCATTGCCGACCAAAATATTACCTGGGCTTGGCGCTGAAAAGGGATCAGCATTGAGCTCTGTTGTGTTGGTGTCGTGAGCAAAATCAAAGACTAAATTTAAAAAGCCATTATTTGCCGATGAATTTGAAGCATTGTAAGGCCCAAATATCGGAAGTTGCCCTTTGTTATTGGACGGCGCGCTTACGCCTGCAAACCCTTCAAACAAATAAGCACTATTAGCTACGCCGGGCTCAAAGTTGGGGCGCCTATTAGCAAAGGTATTATCGGTATTGCGGCCATTCATACGGTGGCACACGGCACAGGTGACACCCTCGGTGGCAATGCGCGCATTGCGCTGACGATCAGCATCATCACCGGATACATTTTCGATAGTATTATCTGCTAACTTAGCATTGACTTGCGCTTGCGTTGGCCTTGAATCAAAAAAGTTAGGATCTTTCGATAGGATTCGTAGAACTTGGTGCGAGTCAATTTCTAAACCACCATACTGACTCCACGCAGGGAAAATATCCGTTAATACAGCTACGGGGGCATGACACTTCTGACAAAATAAATTGTTTTCCTCCCTGCTGCCGTCAGGCATTGCCGACATAGGGCCTTTAGCAAAGCGTCCTTCTGGAGCATCAAGTACCCCGTTAACCAACGCGTTATCATGTCCAAATTCGGAGGCAGTCAACCCACCTTGTACATCAAAGGCGAATGGCATGATGGCGAGCGGGTCAAATTCATTCTCTGCTCGCTCCAGCGTATGAATAGGCGGGCTAATTGATGAATAGCGCATCATTGAGCCAGACCACTCGTTATATTGACGAATGTGACACTCACCACACTCTACAGCGGATGCAATCTTATAATTGTCGTTTACCACATTGGTTTTGGTGGCATCAAGCGGTGTTTGAGCCGCTACGTTTTGACCGGCCAATAGGCCTAAGGTAACTGCACCGGTGCTAAGTAATTTAACCAGCAATTTAGTTGACATTATCAACCTCCTTACCGATTACCCAAGCATGTAGAAATAGCTTCATATTAACTCCTTTTTGTCCATTTGATTTACAGCGGTATGGCTTCGAATGATCGAAGCATAGAATCCATGCAGGGAGTGGCAGCAGTGTTAAAACCTGATTTTTGATCAAAAAAATACAGCACTCAAAAATTACAGCGCTGTTTTTTAAAGTCCTATTTAAGTGACGACTCCTTACTTTGCGCACAAGTTAACACAATATGTATTCCAGAAAAGTCAATTGCCTAACAGGTAACATTTAGTTAACACAATAATAATACAGGCGCCATTTCGCACCACGAAGGGGCGCCACAACGAAAATAAAGAATTTATTAAGCGTACTGAAAACAACTTTTAATAGAGTTCACCCATAGCGCGGATGCTTACTGAGGACTCAGAGTGAATGATCGGGCGAGCCTTGCGCGCGACCCCTACGGGGCGTAAAAATTATATTTTGGGTGCAAAATGAACAACCCCTACCTAGGCGTCCTTAATATTTACCCTGTAATTTCAGATCACCAAACTGCCCAAGACTGTCTTCCCCAAAACTCTTTATATTACCGCCTAACAATAGCGTGCTAAGTGCTTGCGTTAATAGTCCCTTCGCCACTCAAGCGCCCCTGACGTTTTACCACTGCTGCCGGTGGTGCTGTTTAAGCGGATTTCATCGGTAAGTTCAATTTTTAAATTACCCTGCCACGGTTGGGCGGGGTTAGAAGAGCGCTCCAGTTCAAGGTAAACCCGCTCGTTCAAATATTTACCCACACCCACATTCACACCGCCGCCCTCGTCCTCACTCTCTTGGCCAATACTTAAGCTATCAAAACCGAGCTTATCGCGCGTGGCATCCAGTGGATTAAAACTACTGCCGTTACTAATTGTATTCACAGCACTCGCTAAACTCATCGCCTGCCATGCCGATATATTTTGTATTGAATCACCAAATAACAAGCGCGATAAAATTTCTTCTTGCGGCAGCGAAGGGATTGAACTTAAGTCCAGTTTAATTTCCTCCTCGTTACCCGATACCACAATATTAATCTCGATATCACCCGTGTCATAACTAGCGGGAATGTGGAAATTGAACGACTCATTACTAAACTGCGCTCGCCCTTCGTTTAACTTAATCGGTTTTTGCAGCAATTTAATTTCACCGCGTAGGGTTTTAAAACTGCCCGTAACATTCGGTTTAAGTACCGTACCCGATGCCAAAACCTTTCCCTCTAATTCCGCCTCCAAACCACGGCCACGAATATAGGCTTGGTTTTCAATCTCCACCTCAACATCAAGCGCAATAGTCGGTAAAAGTTTGTTTCGCGCTTCTAGCTCGGCATCGTCACTGTAAACTTCTAACACTTTAATTTCAGGAATGGCGCTAGCTGGCGCCGAATCAATATTAATATTAAGCGGCTGCACGCGGAGCTTGCCCGTCACACTCATCCCCTGCATGCCGCCCTTTAAGGCCGCGTCACCACTCACTGCGCCTTTCACACTGGGCATATCCACAAGGCGGGCATTTTTTAATGCCAGCACAATATTCACCGCCGAATCGCTATTCACATCATGCCAGTCAACATAGCCACTTAACGTTAAAGTACCGCCTTCAGCATCGCGCGCAAAGCCAGTCACCAATTGAATTTTCTGCTTTTCGGCTACCGCATAAATTTGAATATCACTGAGTACCGTACCTGTTGAGGCCTGTTTGAAATAACCGCTCTTGAGCAATAACTCACCGGTAAGTACCGGGTCTTTCGCCGTACCCGCCAAGGTTAAATCAGCCTCTAAACCACCTTGCAAAGTCATTTGATCAGTGTCCATAAATAACTGAAGCGCACTGGTATCCATATTGGCCTGTATCAAACCATCCGTAGGTAAATTCCCACCGGACTGTGTTAATACAAAGTTTAAATAGTTATGCCAAGGCAAGCTTAACGACAATAAACCCGCCGACGTTTTATCCAATGTAAAGCTGGAATCAATCATCAGATCTTTGTCTTCAGAACTGATATTCGCATGCCAAATAAGCGGGACTTCAGTGCGCTCGTCCGTGGCCGAGCGCACTGCCAGCATTTCGGCATAAGAAAGGTAACCACCAAGGGTAGGCTCAGTGAAGCTCCCGCCCAAATGCAATCGCGCCTCGGCTCGCCCTTCACCAACGGGGTAACCTAGGGCCTCTAATAACTTAACGGGTAAACGAGAAACCACCACTCGCAAGTCGTTTTGCTGTGCATTTACCCGCCCCTTCATTGTGACCAAAGGGCGCTTAAAGGTAGCCAACTTTAGGCGCTTAATATCCAGCGTCATTTCATCCAATGCCCCCGCTTGCGCAGAAGCCTCTAGCGCTAAATTAAAGGGCAGTACTTCGCTTTGATGGGTATAACCACCTTGGTAAAGTGCATCGACCACAATGGCAGGCTTCGCAAGTGCGCCGCTCACCTCCCAGCGCGCATTCAAAAAACCCACCAAGCCCGGCGGAAACGCTAAGCCATAACGATACGCAAGCTCTGGCGAGAGGTGACGAACTTGACCAGCCAGCGCCGTTTGATTATTTTCCCAATCCACCAAGCCCTCTAGCTTTAAGCTGGCATCATCAACCTCAACGGTCAGCTGGTTAATATCCGCCTGCGCTAAAGACGCATTGGCATTACCGTAAATCGCAAAGGGAAGTTCATCGTAAGTCCCTAAAATATTGACATCAGTAATAATGAGCGGCGCCTGTAATGTGCCACGTAATAAGCCACCAATATGCTGTGCGTGAACCGATAAACCTTCGGGTATTTTCGCCGCAATGGCCTCGGGTAATAACGCACGAATAGGGCCATCGCGCACATGGGTAAGGGTATAGGTTAACGACAGCGGTTTATTATTCGTGTGAATACGCCCCTTGGCACTAAGCTGCATATCGCCCAAAGTCGCCTTTAGCCGCTTAACCTCTACCAGCGTTGGAGTAAGCGCAAACTTACCTTTAACATCCATTGATTGCTGAAGGTAGCGTACACGGCTGTTCACATCTAGCTCACCTTCGGGCAGCCGCTTTATGTCCCAATCCCACGTCAAATCGCCTTTAGCGCTAACAGCCCCGCCCTCTAAATCGGGTACCCAGGGCTGTAAAAGTGCGAGGTTAAAACGCTGAATATCAAGCCCCAATGCAAGCTTCTCTGGGGATACAGAGCCGCTCAAGGTATGGCGCTGCTCATTCACATTCAGTACCAACGCGCTTAAATCGACACGTTGTAATTCAGGGCTAATTTTCACATTACCCTGCACACTCACCCTCTGCTTAAACAACGGCGCACTAAGCTGCTCCAACGCAACATAAATGCCATCGCTTTTTTGCTCACCTTTCGCGCTTACAGCCAGCTCAACAACCTGCTCTGGCGGCAGCTGTAACCACTGCCCCAACCAACCACCGGCGCGCTGCTGAATACGGCCATTAATCGCCAAGCTTTCGCGCGAATCACTAAAGCCTTCAAGCCACAATAACGGCGCTTTATGGCCCTTCTCGGTAATGGTGACTTCTAGCTCTAGCGGGTTGGGCCAGTGCAGTGCCGCCGAACCCTGAACCCTCAACGGTCCCGGGCCAACAGGCAGCGCATCCGCCTTACAGCGGCGGCAAGGCGGCCAGCGAAAATCGCGCAGAACTAAACTTTTCACCACTAGGGTTTCGACTTTAATCGGGGGGATTTTGGGAATACTCAACGCAAAGGTAAACGGCTCGGTACGGGCCGGTTTGGCTTTTGCCTCCGGCTGATAAACCACCATTGCGGCGGCTTTTAGCTCGTGCACTAACAGCCGTTTCTCCCAAAGGTCGCGCAAAGAAATATGAACCGCTGCATCGGTAAGCTCGACCACTGGCTGGCTATTTTGTGCGACCAGCGCATAACCCACCTGCAGCCGGTTTAAGCGCGGCCATTTCACATCATCCAGCACCACCGCAAGCTGTGGCGTTTGCGCAAAAGGCAAGGCACGCTCTAACCAAAACAAGCGTCCGCTCTCGGTCGCTAAACTGCCTAAAACCAGCAGCAGTGTGCACATAACAACAATCAACAACAGTAATACAACGCGCCCACAAAAACGCGCCGATAAGCTCAGCTTTCGCACAAAGGACATTGGCTTCACAGGTTGCGCGCTCGGCTTTTCCGGCTTAGGGCTTTCAACAATTTCCGTCATTAAAAGGCCTGCCCAATGGCGATATAAAGTTGAATATCACTATCGCCTTCGCGCTTATCCAGCGGCGTGGCAATATCAAAACGGAACGGCGCAAATGATGTGTGATAACGCAAACCAATACCCGCGCCCCATAAAAACTCATCCCCCATCTTCGGCGTTTTGGTCGGGTAGGCATAACCGCCATCCACAAATAGCGTCACACCAATACTTTGGGTAAAACGCGAACGCAGCTCAAACGACACCTCCGAAAACGACAGGCCACCGGCGGGATTCCCTTCGCTATTTAGCTCACCAATACTTTGATAACGGTAACCCCGTACCGAGCCACCACCACCCACGTAAAAGCGCTCATCGGCCGGCACATCCGCCAGCGTACTGTCGTCAATAACACCCGTAGCCACACGCACCGCAAAGGTCGGCTTCACCGTTAAGGCATCCCAGGTGTAGTAGGTACTAGCGGCAATGGTTGAACGCGTAAAGCGCCGGCTGGTTTGGTATAAATCCATAAAAGGTTCAACCTGCAAACCAGTAACCCAACCGCGCGTGGGGTTTAGGGGGTCGTTGCGCGCACTGTAATCAATGCTCACAGGAAAACTCAGCAAGGCATAATCTTCAGGGCTTTCGAATTCTTTAACGCGACTAAACTTAAGATTAACGCCGCCATTAACCGATAATTTATCGGTCAGCTCCCGTTTAAGGTTGGCGCCACCTTCACCGATATACACATCGTAAGCATCGGTAGTTTCTTGTTCGATATTACCGGTTAAGGTCAAGCGCTGCTGCGTACTATAAAAATGCGGTACAGTCAGTGTGCCCTCCAAACCTTGGGAAATACTGCTGTACGCTAACTCCGTGACTAGCTGCTCGCCACGGCCAAACATATTGCGGTTCTCCCAACCGACGGTAAATTTGCTTTTTACGTCAGCATCGTAGCCCACCGAGCCCGAAATACTGCGCTGCTTACGCTCGGTTAAACGAAAATTTACAGGCACCGCGTCATCAATAATCTCGCCCGAAGTGGGGTCGGCATTAGCCAGCAAGTTGGTTTGTAGCAAGCTTAAGCGGGTGCTGTCTAACAGGCGGGGTTTAAAGCACTCACCTTCTTTAAAATTTAAATAGCCATCCAAGTAACTATCCTCTATCGAGGTATGACCAGAATAGGTAACCTTGCCAAAAATCACCAGTGCAGCGGGCTTCAGTTTAAAGGTTAACTGCGCCGTTTTAGACGGGTGATTAACAATAGCTTCATAGCTCACATCAATGGTGCGTAAGCAGTGCTCATCCGCCACCCATCGTTTAATAGCATTTACGCTATCTAAAACCTGCTCGGCAACGAGTGGCGCGCCTTGCATCAAATTCACAATATTAACGGGTGGCCGACTAACATCACTTGGCCAATCAAAAATAATGGCACCTAGGGTAAAACGCTCACCCGCAAAAATTTGGTGCCCTATTTGACCATTACTTATCGTACTTTCGATTTCGGCGCCGTAATACCCTTGGCTACGTAAGTAAGTTCGAATAACGTCTTGGTCGTATTTAAAGGCTGTTCGGAGTGAAGAAGCCCGCTGGTATTTGCTATCGGTTGCGCGCTGATCTGCCAGCATGGTTTCTACCGACGTTTGCAGTGCAGGATTACTTGCCACAAAAATAGCAAACGGGTGCTTTACCCCTACCCCCAGCAGCGTATTACCTGCAATAGTAGGCGTTCCCAGGGCGGCAGCCATTACCGGCGCAGCTACTGCACATACACAATATAACAACACCTTACCTATCAATTTTGCGCCCAAAAGGGACCTCTAGCTTACACGCTCAATAAGCGCGGCATGTTAGCATGCACGGCTTATTCTGTATGACAGTACTTTCCATTTCTTCTCCTTATTAGCATCCTTATGACGTATTTCGATTGTGTAATAATTGGTGGCGGTGCCGCCGGCCTAATGTGTGCAGCCCAAGCCGGCTTGCGCGGTAAAAGCGTAACCGTGCTAGACCACGCCAATAAGGTGGGCAAAAAGATTTTGATGTCTGGCGGTGGGCGCTGCAATTTCACTAACTATTACGTGGAACCCAACAACTACCTCAGTGCCAACTCGCACTTTTGTAAGTCGGCCTTAAGCCGCTATACCCAGTACGATTTTTTAGACTTAGTGCACCGCCACGGTTTGGCCTACCACGAGAAAACACTGGGCCAGCTTTTTTGCGATAACAAAGCCAAAGACATTCTGAATATTTTACTCACAGAATGCGATAACGCAGGCGTTCGTATTGCCACCGAGTGCAGCATTCACAGCATTAAAGCACTACCCCCCGAAGAAACCCCAACAGACAGCACGCCGCGCTATGCCTTAAAAACTAACCAAGGCGATATTCACTGCCACTCACTGGTTATCGCCAGCGGCGGGCTTTCAATTCCCACCATGGGCGCCACCGGCTTTGGTTACGACACAGCCAAACAATTCGGCCTACGCATTACTCCACGCCATGCCTCTTTGGTACCATTTACCTTTAAAGGCGACTTGCTCACTACCGCGCAAAATTTAGCGGGCGTTGCATTACCGGTCAATATTGAATGCCAAAATCAAACCTTTAGCGAAGCCCTATTATTTACCCACAAAGGCATTAGCGGCCCGGCGGTTTTACAAGTTTCCAACTATTGGTTACCGGACCAAACCGTCACCATTAATTATTTACCCAACATAGACCTAGCCCAACAAATTGCCACTTGGCAACAAGAAGGCCAAAAAGCTGAACTTAAAAACTTATTAAGCCGCTTACTGCCCAAGCGTTTTATTGCTGAATGGTTAACCATTAATCCAGCAACAAAAGACCTCGCCGATAAAACCGTTGCGCAGCTGAGTAATAACGATATTCAAAACATCATCAATCACATTCAAAACTGGCAATGCATCCCCGCCGGTACCGAAGGCTATAAAACCGCGGAAGTAACATTGGGCGGTGTAAATACTGATGATGTTTCGTCGAAAACATTTGAAGCGAAAAAAGTGCCGGGGTTATTTTTTGTGGGCGAGGTTTTGGATGTAACTGGTTGGCTTGGCGGGTTTAATTTTCAATGGGCTTGGGCTAGTGGATATTGTGCGGCGCAGTTTGTTTAGATTGGACTGAGTGTAATATTGGGTAATGTTTTTTTGTTGGGGGATGGGTTGGGGTTGGGGAAGTTTAGCTTCAGGGGGACGGTGCCTTGGACGGGTAATTTTATCGTGATCTATATCTGGCCGAAAAACGGCAAAATATCTTAATATTCCGCCTGATTGAATATTAAGATATTTTGGTGACTTCAGCCCTAAAGCTTCATCTGAAAAGATTGCTTGGGGTGATAAAAAAGCGGGTTGTTTTGAATTTTTTAGGGTGAGCATCTCTTTAGCTTATCTATAATTGGGGCTTCAACCGTAACCGAGAGAGGGGGTTTCGGGTATCATGATTCGCTAGAAGGGGAAAAAAGGTGGCTTATACTTCCTAGACGCCACTTTTTTAGATTTATTTTCGGCCTAGTTGGCGGTGGTAAAAATCTGAGTAAGATCGAGCCGCATTAGAGGCGCTACCAATTAATTTTTTCTCTTAAAGTTATTTAGCTCTAGCCGAATAAGGAGTCGGAATGTTAAATGTCCTTGGCTTACCTCATGTAAAGCACAATAATGCTGTAGTAGATAAAAATATTTATTTAAGGAGTGCACTGTGAAATTATGTAGTATTTTGTTTTTTTGTATTTATCTCTCAACGTTTCTCACTGCTTGCGGTAGTGACGTTTCGTCAAAAATAACTAATGAGCCGAACAGCGTGGAGTTTAATGCAACCCCTTCTACAAATACTCATTATGATGGAGTTGAAGATTTCTCTGAGTTAAATAGGCGGAACGCCCTTGATTTCTTTAGCTCTCTTCAATTACTCCTTAGCCGAATTGATCAAATATGGAAACTTTTTGCGGGAGGCTATGCATCCCCTAGCTTTCTTGAACTTACATATAGTCCAGCACTAAGTATGTCTCGAGTAATAGAGTGGGGAGAGGATGGCTGCTCTTCAGGGGAATTAATAAATAGCGTGAATCGAAACTTAGATAGTATCCTGGAGAGCGTACATTTCAACCTCATTGAGTGCGAGCTTGGGCAATATAAATTTACCGGATTTATTAAATTCATAGGAGCTGATGGTGGAAAAGTTAAAGGTATTAGCTTTGTAGAGCTGAAGGCTGACTGGGGAGAAGATATTTTTATACTCAATGGAGAGATTACCAAGACATCTTCTGGAGGCCTTTCAAGCGAAACAATGCTTATCAGCTCTCAAAAATTGTCAAAGTCTTACGCGCTTAAGGAGCTTTCAATTGAAGAATCTGGGATAAAATTGAATTTATTTGATGATAATAAAGGGTTTATTAAAGTGAGCTCCTCTGAGAAAACTAGACGCTTAACCTTTAATGGCGAAAACTTGACAACTCTGGAGGCAAGCTATAGCAATAAAATATTTTTCGGCACTGACGGTTTTTATGCTGAGTATGACATCGAATTAAAAAATGCTCGCGATGAAAAGCTCTTCACGCGAACCGATACAATCAACAGTTTGTCTAGACTCTATCTGAAAAATACTCCCCCAACAATAAATCTCAACTACTCAAATACCGTTGACCGGACTGCGGACACAAAGATACAAGCGTCTCCATGGGATAAGGACGATGACTTCCTGACATTCCACTGGGAAGTTTTGGGAGTACCCTCACGGTGCGCCAATTCGATTCATAGTAATGTTGTTGAAAAACTAGAAGATCAAATTATTAATTTCAATAGTACATGTTATGGTAATTCTTATACAATTCGCCATTATGCAGACGATGGCATTACTAAGAGATCTTATATGGATGCAGTGATAGAAGTCTTGCCTTTACCTGCAAAAATAAAGCCTATCGCCGACTTAATAGCTTCTGATACAGATACGATCGAGGTCCAATTAGTTATAGAAAACTTGAAGCATGACGGGCCTTTTGAGTACAGGCTATCCAATGCCCCCAATGGCCTTGTTATAAATGATACTGACGGGGGGCGCGTAACTGGTCACCCAAGAACTTTTATAAGTAATTATCAACATGAGTTTAATGTAGGGATTACTGTTGATAATGGGCGTCAATCTTTGGTTGATTTCACTATAACTATGAGCACCAAAGATCAATCAAAAGAGAAGTATCGAAGTAAAATATTTTCTAGCATGGATGTTTGTGGAAACATTGAGAATGGCTGGAGATCAATTGATAAAACTGATGCTCTATTTTCGGTATGCCCATTTTTTCAGGGTTATCGAGTTTTCAAATCAGAAGGGGGAATAATTAGTTTACATAGCTATAATCGCGGTTTTTCAGAAGAGCAAAAACTAGTTGCCGCTGGATTTTCGCGTTTCAATAAAGATTCTATTGACGATATTGTATTGGTTTATAGGGATTGGATTTATATTGTAGATTTACTCTCTCAGAAAGTTCTTCAAAAGATAAAAAACACTGTACTGAAGGAGGCGCCTCAAATAGGGGTGATTCCAATGCCGAGCCGACACCCCGGTTTTGCAATTCGTGGCTATGGGTTAAATGCTGATATTGCATACTACTTTGACAGCGAGAAAGAAACTTTTTCACCTGTTGATACAAATTCGATTCTATTGCAGTTGGGGAAACCTCCTTTCAATGATAGAAATACAAATGACGGGTTACTGGGCGATAAAACTCAACTGCTGTCTATTGAAAACCCAAAAAATGGAGAGCTTATAGACTTTGATAACGATGGAGACTTTGAGCTAGTAAATATTTTTCCGCCAGCGAATGATCCCGGCTATGTTAGCATTCAAGTCATTGACACCAATACTCAAGAGATCATATTTTCTCAGAAGGAAATTTTTGATACGAAAACAGAGCTTCGACGCACGCCTCAAGGCTCCAAATTATTAAATTTAGATAGCGACCCTGAGATGGAGTTTATTCTTTATGATCAACAATATACACATGAAATATATATCTATGATCTCCAGAACGGAGAATATAAGCTTGTGGGTAACCCTCCATTACCTGAAGAGTGCGGCTATCATTCTGTAATGGATTTCACTCAGACGCCAAATGCCAATAACGCAATAATTCAAAATTCATTTAGAGGGTACTTTTGCGAACTAAATTTAGACAAAGGATTTACGATCTGGAGCGTAAATGGCCCAGCATTCCGTGTAGATAATGGAGTTTATGACTATTTTGATCTATTGCAGGGTACGGATATCTTAGTTCGGGATGATAAATCAGATTCACGCACTATTACTGTTGTGAACCTAGATGATAATCTTGAAAAATTAAAGACAAAGATGACTGAAATTCCTGATTTTTCTTATGGGCAGATCACGCCACTATTTAATGCAAATAATCACGTGGAAAGTATTCTCATTCTTCCTGAGCTAGCTGATACTGAAAGTGAGGGAATACTAAAGGTGTATGAAACAGGTTTTTATTCTTTGGTCAATACCCTTAGTGATTTCCCAGGCTGGGAGCCTGCTGATGTTAAACTCTATAATGGGGGCATCAATGACAATGGTAATATTATTACTGCCGCCTTTGAAAACCAATTGTGGGCCGGAGGTACTGGTGATGAGCCTAGCACCCTCACTTCTTTTCATGAAATATATAGAGCTGAGAATGGGGTTATGATTGACATTGACCATAACGGAGATCCTGAATTAATTAGACTGGAAAATACTACAAGAGATGAAAAGGGGATTGCGCTATATCGACTACTTAATGGGGAGTTTACTCGGTCATATCAGGCGCTCCCCCACCGAGACTCTTATTCAATTGGTATTCAGGACACTGATGGTGACGCCGCTCTTGATATAGTAGTGCTTAGAAGACCATTTTCTTGTTCGTCATCATCACTAAGCGATATTTTGGTATATTCGATTAACCTTGACTTGAAATTCAATACGAAAGTGCCTGGATGTGTTAAATCTATTCCAACGATTAATAGTGAAGACTCAAAGATCAACATCATTGCAGTCAACGAAACAGCATATGAGCTTGACAGATTTTCTAGCGTTAGCTATTTTTGGGAGATAAGCCCCTATAACGGAGCCATTATCTGGAAATCCAGACCATTTTCTGGCGGCTTCTACGATGATAATATTATTATACTGGGCGAAGGAGGACTGTATGATGCAGAGAAGATGTCACTATTTGGCTCAGGGTTAAATAAATTTCATTGAGCAGATCAGCAATAAGATAGGAAACAAAATAATCTGGGAAATAATGCAGGACAGGCACCCTTAAAAATAACGACAGCTAAATACATTAAAAAAATGGACCACCTCTACTTTCAAGAAACTTATCGCTCATAGACCCAAAACACACAATAACCCCAAGGCTAATGCGTTGGGGTTATTTATTGATGCAGGAGTAATGGCTTTTAGTGCCGTAGAACTGTAATTGAAGTCGCTGAGGCTAAGCGGCGCGCCTTTTCCTGCGCTTAGCGAACAAAGCTTGGTAGTGTTGTTCAAAATGCTGCGTTTGTAGGATCAACTAAAAGGGACACTCACTCTAAAAAATAATAAAACTACCCGCCTCTTGCATCAGACCAAGCAATATTTTCAGATAAAGCGCTAAGCCCGCAGTCTTATGACCGCAGGCTATCAATAGTTCACCTATAGAACAACAGGTTATATACCCAAACAGCGTTAAGCGTATCGGCGCTATTTGACGAGTGCCTGTCCTCGAATAATTTAACGGATGTATACAATTGAGCCGGTGTTTGGAAATATCTGTAGTAACAAGCGCTT
>NZ_CEXWTU010000105.1:0-15622 GCF_982758155.1 Marinagarivorans sp.
GGACTTCGTTGAAATGTTTGTTGGTGTTGGCGCGTCCCGCGTTAGAGATATGTTTGAACAAGCGAAGAAACAATCTCCGTGTATTATCTTTATTGACGAAATCGATGCAGTAGGCCGACATCGTGGTGGTGGTCATGGCGGCGGCAATGATGAGCGTGAGCAAACATTAAACCAACTGTTAGTTGAGATGGATGGTTTTGAGGGTAATGAAGGCATTATCGTTATAGCGGCAACAAACCGCCCAGATGTTCTTGATAAAGCGCTTTTACGACCCGGTCGATTTGATCGACAAGTCTTTGTTGGATTGCCTGATATCCGTGGTCGAGAGCAAATTCTTAAGGTACATATGCGTAAAGTACCCTTGGATGAAGCTGTTGTTGCATCTGTTATCGCGCGTGGCACACCAGGGTTTTCGGGTGCAGATTTGGCTAACCTTGTGAACGAGGCTGCTCTTTTTGCGGCACGGTCTAATAAGCGCTTAGTTGGCGTTGAAGAGTTTGAGCGTGCGCGAGACAAAATCATGATGGGTGCTGAGCGCAAGTCCATGGTGATGAACGAAAAAGAAAAAGAAAATACAGCCTATCATGAAGCCGGACACGCGATTGTTGGCTGCTTGGTTCCTGAGCATGACCCTGTGCATAAAGTGAGCATTATCCCTCGCGGCGGCGCTTTGGGTGTCACGCAGTACTTACCTGAAGAAGATACCTACAGCTACAGCAAACGTGGTCTAGAGTCGCGCTTGTGCACCTTGTTTGGCGGGCGAATAGCCGAGGAGCTGATTTTAGGTTTTGATGGCGTTACTACCGGCGCCTCAAACGATATTGAGCGTGCAACGCAAATGGCGCGCAATATGGTAACCAAGTGGGGCTTGAGTGAGAGCTTGGGGCCGTTGCATTATGGTGAAGATGAGTCTGGAATTCCAGGCGCTGGAAACCAGCAGTACTCCTCTGAGACTTCAAAGAAAATTGACGCCGAAGTTAGGTTAATAGTTGATGCTTGTTATGGCCGCGCTAAAGATTTATTAGTAGAAAGCCGCGATATTTTAGAGGCGATGAAAGATGCGCTGATGGAATACGAAACGATAGATTCTGAACAGGTTGCGGACTTGATGGCTCGCCGTAAAGTTAGGCCACCTCGTGACTGGGGCGACGGCGGATTTGATGGTTCCTCTTCGGGCGAAGGAGAGGCCAAAGACTCCAAGGATGCACCTATTGTTGGCGGGCCAGCAGAAGAGAGCTAGCTGGGTTGCAGGCAATAAAAAAGGCTGGGTTTTCCTAGCCTTTTTTATTGGCTATTTGGAATGTAAATCAATAAGAGATGGATGAACGCACTTAAATTGTCATGCTAATACAATGTGGTTCCCGAGAATTAGATTTATCTAAGCCTAGAGTCATGGCAATTCTTAATGTAACGCCGGACTCCTTTTCTGATGGAGGCCGTCTTTTGTCGCGCGGTAGCGTCGATATTGCAAAGGTGCTAGCGCTGGTCGAGTGTATGGTGAAGGCCGGCGCCGATATTATTGATGTAGGTGGCGAATCTACGCGGCCAGGGGCTACGCCCGTTGGGGTTGCTGAAGAGCTGGACCGTGTTGTGCCTGTCGTTGAGGCTATAGAGAAGCGTTTTGAGGTCATTGTCTCGCTCGACACTAGCCAGCCTAAGGTCATTCTCGAGGGCGCTGGCGCTGGGGCTGGGTTAATTAATGATGTTCGTGCGCTGCAACTGAGTGGAGCATTGGAAGCAGCAGCAGCGACTCAATTAGCCGTTTGTTTGATGCATATGAAGGGCAACCCGAAGACGATGCAGCATAATCCGCATTATGATTCTTGTGTTGATGAGGTGAAGGCTTTTTTGGTAGCGCGTATAGAGAGTTGTTGTCTTGCGGGTGTTTCTCCAAACCAAATCCTGGTAGATCCCGGCATTGGTTTTGGTAAAGAGGATGCACATAATTTAGCCTTAATTAAGGCGTTACCGTTATTCGCCTCGTTGAGTGCTGGCGTTCTATTTGGCGCATCGAGGAAATCTATGATTGGCCGGCTTCTGGGGCGAGAGCTTCCGGTAAGGTTGGCGGGTAGTTTGGGTTTTGCTTTTGCAGCGTTACAGGGCGGGGCAAAGATTCTACGTGTTCATGATGTGGCTGAAACAGTAGATATTATTAAAGTATTTGAATTGACGCGCGATTAGCTGCGTGAAAATAAGAAGAGATATTATGAAAAAATATTTTGGCACAGACGGTATTCGAGGGTTAGTCGGGCAGCATCCTATAACACCGGAGTTTTTCCTTAAACTGGGCTGGGCTGTTGGTCGGGTTCTGGCAAAAAATCGCCTAAAAGACGGACCTGCAATGGTCATCATCGGTAAAGATACTCGGATATCCGGATATATGTTCGAGGCCGCACTTGAGTCTGGCCTTATTGCTGCGGGTGTTGATGTTGGTTTGGTCGGTCCGATGCCAACACCGGCCATTGCCTATTTAACGCGCACATTTCAAGCGGCAGCAGGTATCGTGATTAGCGCCTCTCACAATGCTTATACGGATAACGGCATTAAGTTATTTAGTCCGCAGGGGACAAAGTTGGGTGATGAAATTGAGCTGGCTATCGAAGCTGAGCTTGAGAAACCGATGATAACGGCTGAAAAGCTGGGTAAGGCACGCCGATTAGAAGATGCCGAAGGGCGGTACATCGAGTTCTGCAAAGGTAGTGTCCCTTGGGGGTTTAATCTTGAGGGGCTAAAAATAGCCCTGGATTGTGCTAATGGCGCGACGTATAGCGTAGCGCCCAAGGTTTTTCGTGAGCTGGGTGCAAAAGTTACTACCATTGGTGTGGCTCCTGATGGATTGAATATCAATCTTGATTGTGGCTCTACTAAAATGAAGGCTTTGCAGCGGCATGTGCTGGAAACGCACGCGGATATCGGCATTGCCTTTGATGGTGATGGAGACCGCGTCATGTTTGTTGATGACGGCGGTGAAGTTTTAGACGGTGACCAACTGCTGTACCTCATTGCAGCTCACAAGAGTGAACATAGCGACAACTTTAAGGGTGTTGTCGGTACATTGATGAGCAACTTTGGTTTTGAGTTAGCGCTTAAAAAACTCAACATTCCCTTTGTTCGGGCAAATGTCGGCGATCGTTATGTAATAGAAGAAATGAGCAAAAATGATTGGACGCTAGGCGGCGAGTCGTCGGGCCATATTGTATGCCGTTGTGCCACGACAACAGGCGATGGCATTATTTCAGCCTTGCAGGTTTTGTTGGCGGTCGTTCACTCGGGTAAAACGTTGGCTGTACTCAAACAAGGTATGCAAAAAATGCCTCAAGTGATGATCAATGTACCTTGTGAAGATAAAAGTGCATTAGCGACTCATGAAGGTATTCAAGCGGCGTTGGCAAAGTCGGAGAGCGACCTCGCAGATGCTGGACGAGTGTTGTTACGCCCCTCAGGAACAGAGCCTTTAGTGCGAGTAATGGTCGAAGGTAAAGACCCCCAACAGGTGCAAAAGGTGGCAGAGCAGTTAGCCGAAGCCGTTGCTAGCGCCGCTTTATAGCGAAAAGCGGTTTAATATGTGATGACTTGTGTATTGGGTGAGCATTTTTATTGTGTTGCACCGACTCTTTCGCTACCATTGCCAGCCGTTTTGCCTAGGCAATTTGTTGTATTGCGTTTTGTGGTAAAAACGAAGCGCCTATTACACCAGTTTTGAGGGGTAAAGTCTGAACGCGTAGCGCTTGAGCTACGTAGAACTCCTTTCTAAGGGCATAATCCTGCGTGGGACAACTAAGTAACAAACGACGGCCAATCATTATCGCAAATTGGAAGCTCAATGGTTCCACGGCATTTGTGAGTGATTTACTGGACGGAATTACCGAGCAGTGGTTTGGCGTTCATCAAGCTGAAGTTGTGGTATGTCCGGCTTTTATACACTTGGCTCAAGCGGTAAACGAACATTTGGCGCATTCAAATGTGGCGTTAGGTGCGCAAGATTGCAGTCAGTTCGAAGAGGGCGCCTATACTGGCGATGTCTCTGCCGAAATGCTGCATGATATAGGCTGCCAGTACGCAATAGTCGGGCATTCTGAGCGGCGGCGTTTCTACAACGAGACTGATGCGCAAGTTGCAAAAAAGTTTGATTTGGTGCATCAGTCAATGATGACACCCATCCTGTGTGTTGGGGAAACCCTAGATCAGCGCGAAGCTGGAAAAACACTCGATGTTATTAAGCGGCAAGTTGGCTCGGCATTAGATTATTGTGGTGTAGATAAGCTTGCGCGAAGTGTAGTGGCTTATGAGCCTCTTTGGGCTGTCGGTACAGGTGTGACGGCGGCACCGGATCAAGCGCAAGAAGTACATGCGTTTATTCGAGAACTACTCGGGCCCGTGGGTTCGGCAGTTCGCATTGTTTATGGTGGAAGTGTTAAGGCAAGCAATGCTGAGACTCTTTTTGCCGAACCGGATATCGACGGTGCTTTAGTGGGCGGAGCTGCACTAAAGGCTGAAGATTTCATTGAAATATGCAAAGCTGCTGAGTTGTAGCTAGCACTAAATTAAAAGCACAGTTTTAAAGGCAACGCTTTATGGAAAATTTTATTCTCGTAGTTCACGTCTTGTTAGCTTTAGGCATTATTGGCTTAATTATGATTCAACAAGGTAAGGGCGCAGAAGCTGGAGCATCCTTTGGTTCGGGCTCTTCTCAAACTGTTTTTGGTGCCGCTGGTACGGGTAACTTTTTCTCCCGAATGACAGGTATTCTAGCGGCTATATTTTTCGTTACGAGTGTCGCACTTGCGGTAGTCGCTAAAAAGACTTCGGTTATCGATGAAGACTTCTTGCCAGCTACATCTGCAGCGGAAGCGGTAATTGACGATACTGAAAGTGCAGCTGACGATCTAGGTGCGGCACTGGAAAGTGGTGCAGCAGCGTTAGAAGTTGATGCGGCGCAAACACTTGAGCAAGCCGGGCTGATTATTGATGATGCCAGTGCTACAGCTGAAAAAACTTTAGATAACGCAGCTAAAGCGCTGGAAACTGAAGACTAAACTCAGTAGAATGCGCCTCCCTTAGCCCTGGTGGTGAAATTGGTAGACACGCTATCTTGAGGGGGTAGTGACTTCGGTCGTGCCGGTTCAAGTCCGGCCCAGGGCACCAAATAAAAGTTCGGTTGATCTAACCGAAAGAAAAAGCTCCGCTATGCGGGGCTTTTTTTTCGCCTATTCATTCTACACTTTGGTTAATTGAAGCTTATTGTTACGCGGAATGAGGCGACTATACTTGCTATCTACTAGCCAATTCTAATGTCTCACGACAGCTTGTTTAGTGGGGTAAAGGAGCAATAGTCTTTGGGCGACTTTAATACCTGGATATTACAATGATGTTTACAGCTTTGTGATACATCGGTGATCTTGGCGTCGTATAGTGAGTTGAGAGCTTTATACTTGGAGTGCTTATATGTTTACGCCAAAAATAACAAAGTCCCGAATACCATCAAAAGGCTTGAGTGAAAATGATGTGACGCCAGAGTCCAGCTATCTGAAGCGTCGCCATTTTTTGATGGCTGCGACTTTACCCTTGTTCGGCTCAGCGCACAGTGCTAGCGCTAGACTGCCTGGCTTTGATGCAAAAGCATCCCTGGCCAAAACAACGCATAGAGTGGCCGATGAAAAACTCAATTCGTTTGAAGATATCACTCAATACAATAACTTTTATGAGTTAGGCACGGCCAAAACAGATCCGTATAAAAATGCAGCGGCCTTAAGTACGGAGCCGTGGTCTGTAACGGTGGAGGGGCTTTGTGCCAAACCGGGTAAATATGCGTTAGAAGATATCATCAAACCACATGCTTTTGAGGAGCGAATCTATCGGTTGCGTTGCGTCGAGGCATGGTCAATGGTTGTTCCTTGGCTGGGATTTTCTTTGGCCGATTTGCTTAAGCGTTTCGAGCCAGCAAGCCAGGCAAAGTATGTGGCATTTGAAACGCTCTATGACCCTAAGGATCCATTGCCGGGGCAGAGCCGCCCCGTAATCGATTGGCCTTATCGCGAAGGGTTGCGTATGGATGAGGCAATGCATTCGCTAAGTTTTATGGCTGTTGGTTTATACGGTAAAGCTTTGCCTAATCAAAATGGTGCGCCATTAAGGCTTGTTGTACCTTGGAAGTATGGTTTTAAAAGTATTAAGTCGATTGTGAAAATACGTTTTGTAGAGTCTATGCCGAAAACCAGTTGGAATATGTTGCAGTCCAGTGAATATGGTTTTTATTCCAATGTTAATCCTGATGTGAGCCACCCCCGCTGGAGCCAATCTCGTGAGCGCAGGTTAGGGGAGCTATTTAAGCGCCCTACATTAATGTTTAACGGTTATGAGAAAGAGGTGGCAGGGTTGTATAAGGGTATGGATCTCAAAAAATATTTTTAGTAGGTATCTATAGTGAATCTTGTTGAAGTTTTATGAATCGTTTGACTGGGCATGTGCTGGGTTTGTTGCCTGCGTTGTATTTATTGGTCACAGGGTTTGTTGGTGGCTTGGGTGCCAACCCTATTGAATGGCTTACGCGTAATACAGGTACATGGGCGTTCATATTACTGTTGGCGAGCTTAGCGGTAACGCCACTGGTTAAAGGTTTCGGTAAGGCTCATTATGGGGCTGCGGTAATCAACTTCAAAAAAATAATGCCTTGGCGAAGGTTATTAGGGCTTTATGCTTTTTTCTACGCATTGACTCATTTCTGTGTATATCTCATTTTCGACCTATCGTTCGATTTTTCGTTTCTCTGGGCCGATATTCAAGATCGCCCTTATATCACTGTTGGTTTTTTAGCTTTTATTATCTTGTTGGGATTGGCTTTAACTTCTAGCAATTTCTCTCGAAAGAAATTGGGGCGGAATTGGCTGCGAATTCATAAAAGCGTCTATGTTGCCGATGCCCTAGTGCTATTACATTTCTTTTGGCTTGTTAAGGCTGACTTTTATCGATTCTGGTGGTATGCCGCGGTGTATATCGGCTTGATGGTCTTTAGGTTTTTTGCGTTCAAACACTAGAATGGCTTAGGCCACTGAAGGGTAAACTGCGCGCCGTGTAGCTCAGTGCTTGATGTGACGACTGCTTGGCCCTCGTGCCACTTCATAACTCTTTGCACAATTGCTAGCCCTAGGCCGAAGCCTCGTACTTGCTCATTGGGTTTGGACTCTAAGCGCACAAACGATTCAAAAACTCTGATTTGTTGATCTTGTGGAATTCCTGGGCCGTCATCCTCCACCATAACAATATATTGTTTCGGTGATTGTGTGAGTGTTACCCGTATAGATGATTCTGCAAAGCGCAATGCATTGTGAATAAGGTTAAAAATAGCACGCTCCATTAAATGCCAATCGCAATGGACGTGAGTACTACCCTCCAAGCATTCAAGAGATACTGTAATGTTCGCGTTGGGGTGGCTGTCTTTTGCTCGTTGAATTAATTCGCTGATTAAAAATGCCATGTCGCCATCTTGTTGTTTTAATGGCCCATCTTCTTGTTCGTAACCGGCATAAGTTAATAGTTGCGTAATCAGTGCGTCCATTTCATCGATATCTTGGGCAATACTCATTGCGTGGGGACATTGTTGTGAATTAGAGCTGGCACTTTTAAGCATGGCGAGTGCGAATTTCATTCGCGCGAGAGGTGTGCGTAGCTCATGGCTTACGGCGTAGGTCATTTCTTTGTGGCTTGCTAGAAGCTCTTTAATACGTTCGGCCATTTGGTTAAATGCACTGGCGAGGTTGCTAACAGCAGAACCGGGTAAAACGCTGACAGGCTCGGGGAGGCTATGTTTTCCGACATGCTGTGTGTGGCGTTCTAGTTTCCTAACATCCCGCATCAGTGGCCAAACCCAAACAAAAACCACTAAACCAATCGATCCGTAGAATAAAGAGATGAGTATTTCATACAAGTAGCTATTTTTAGGCGCAATCTGCGGTGGCAGGGTAATGCGAATAATATCTGGGCTATTTGATATTCGCTTATAGAGCTGGAGTTCACCGTGTTGATTATGTAGGCGCACCGCCTGACCATCGATTAAGGTTTTACTCAGTGATGAGTTGGCAAAGTCATCCAGTGATAATAATTCTATTTCGCTTTGTATTGATTTCGACATAGCAGCAATAGATGCATGCTTATCTTTTTTCTGTGGCAGAGGTTGTTCGATGGAAAATTCGACGAGCGCCAGTAAATTGTGCTGCGCTGTTGTAATGCTTGGAGGGGGGCTGAAGTGCTGCCAGAGTTTATCTAGCCCCCAACCAAAGAGGGCAACGCATAAAACAATTAAAATATAGAGCGATAAAAACGTACGGTTCATTAACCTCTTACCACGCCTCGGGAACAAATAAATAACCGCGACCCCAAACGGTCTTAATTTTTTCGGGTGTGCTGGTGTCGTCGTTCAATTTTTTTCGCAGCTGCGAAATCCGCACATCAACAGAGCGATCAAGCCCATCGTATTCACGGTGGTAGACTGATTTGAATAAAAACTCGCGGCTTAAAACTTTGCCCGCGTGGTTGGCAAGTGTGAGCAATAAATCAAACTCATGACTTGAAAGTAAAACCGGTGTGCCGGCAATTTCAGCACTGCGCTGGGCGCTTTTTATTTCGAGTTGGTTAAAGGTTAAAGTACTTTGCGGTGTTGGGCGCTGGGGTGCATATCGGCGAAGTAATGCGCGGATGCGGGCTAATAGTACGGTGGGGTCTGCGGGTTTGATAACGTAATCATCAGCACCATACTCAAGGCCTAGCACTTGGTCTGCATCGCTGTCGCGCGCGGTTAGCATTAAAATGGGGCCAGTAAAGTCTGCTCTTATTTCTTTACAGATTTCGAGCCCGCTTTTACCGGGTAAGCCAACATCTAAAATTAGTAAGTCGGGGTTATCATGCAGCGCCCGATTACTGACTCTTAAACCATTGCTCTCGGTGAGCACCGTGAAGCCGTTTTGCGATAAATAATCGTTGACCAATTGGGCCAGTCGCTGATCATCTTCTGCCAATAAAATAGTGTCGGTCATGCCGTTGCCTTTTTAGAAAAATGCCCAAGCGTTGCGGCGTGCGCGGCGATATTGTTTGTGGTCGTGAATAACCTCGAATGTTTCGCTGGCAAGCAATGCATCCTGTGTGCTTTCGCGTAATAAGAAGTTTAGGCTTGTACTGGTATTAAGCGCCATGCTGTGGCTACCATTATTGGCGCGCTCCCAGCATGCGAGCGGCACAGGGTTATTCTTTTGATACAGGCATAGGCTGCGTTCGTTAGTGGAGAGCCAAGAAATTTGTAACTCGTCTTGGCAAACCTCTTTGGCACTACTGAGTACGCATACCTTCGGTTTAATCGTGAGCGTAACGCTGGTGTCATCACTACAGTAACTGTAGTTCGATAAAAGCAGGGCGCCGAAGCAGAGTAGGCGAGTAAGTGCAGGTCGTTGTGCAATCATGCGTGCGGTGTGGCGGCTAGAAATGGTACACCCCCGCCGCGTAAAACGTAAAAACACTATCGCCTATCACAATGGGGCTATTGGTTACGCCGCTGCCTAGCCACTTATAACTTGTAACCGCGCGCGCGCCCCAGTGTTTATTGAAGCGTGTTTCCCATTCAGCCTTAATGTAGGCGGATGTGGTGGCAGGGGCATCGTAGACGAAGTTGGCATTGTTAACTTCATTGCCGCGAACACCGTAGTAATAATTCACAAGGTTATTGCTTTGCCATGTGGCCCCAGCAGCAAGCTCCCAAGCGTGGCTGTTCTTGAGCCATGGAAATGTTAGTGCCGTGCGCAGCTTTTGGCCGTGGTGTACACCTGTTACGTCTTGAAACAGTTGTGTTTGCCAGTCGAAAAGTGGGTGAATATACGTGTATTCAAACCCCGATAAACCTGCTGTGCGGCGCTTATGTAGTGTGTGGGTGCTGCCGGTATCGCCAAGGTCTTGATTGGTTAGCTGCCAGTCACTAAAGAATGCTTGCTCAAAACCTGGCGTGATAAGGATGGCGTTAAATTGGTGGTGCTTCCTGTCTAACAGGGTATAGCCAGCATCGTAGCTATCAAGGAAAAAGCGTTTTCCGTAATAGCTGAACTTGGGCACAACCACAAAGGGGACATCATCTTGCCCTAATACCGGGTTGCTGCGCATACCTGCGCCAAGGCTAAGGCTCAGGTCCCACTCGCCAATAGCGACGCAATCACCTTGGCAGCTGGTATCAGCGGCTAGAGTTGGACGAACAATAGACGCGACAATGACCAATGCCAAAGTAAGTGCATACTTAGGCCAGCTAGCTTGCCTATTGTTACTGAATAAAAAGTCTTTAATGAGATACATGCTGTGCAGTTTGCCATGATGTCACAGGCAAAACCGTTAAAAATTGTAATAAGGGGCGAGAAAACAATATTTCATCCACTAATGCTTGATCTCGACATCCTTACCTTCGTTGCTCAAAGCGTTACATGCCTCGGTAACTGCTCCACGACATTATGCTCCTGCAATGTCTAATAAGGGGCTCCTGCCCTAATGACCTATATCCGTATAGGCCCCGGCATGCGCCTCTTTAAGCGCCTCCCTGCAGGCCCTCTTCGCCTAATTAGATAAACTATTATTGCCTCGTCCCTAAATTGTAAAACTCGAGCGTGGTTTTTGCTGCGTGAGATCAAATTCTAGGGGTTGAGTCGCCTGCATGATTGTTTTTTACAATTCATTAACAGTTTTGAATCTATATTTGGCGTAGCCTTGCACCATAAATAAACCAACCTGATTAAAAGGGGTGTTCATGAATATGAAACTTATACTGGCTGTAGCTGGTGCCGTAGCGTTAACAGCATGCAGCGGTAATGATGGCGGTGAGACAAACGGCAATGGCGGCAATACGACCAGCGGTGTGGATTACAGCAAACTCAAGACAACCCCTCAAAGTGAAGCGCCTTTGACGTTAGTGGCCGGCGAAGCCCTAAATCAGCATATTAAAAATGGTTTACGCCTTAAGGTGAGCCCTGCTCAGTATTTACGCGACAATATTGGCGTAACGGGCGGCGTGCAGGTGTCGGCAGAGCTTTCTGCCCCACCGCAAGCTGCAGAACCAGTATCGGCCGGTGCAGATGCTCCCAGTGATAACTTCTCTGAAACGAATGTCCATGTTGCCGGTGTAGATGAAGCCGATTATGCCAAGTACGACGGAAAGCATTGGTTTATTGCAACCTATCCCAAATACGACCCATACCGTATAGATAATTTTCCCGGCATCAATGTTGTTGCCACAGACCCGCTAGCTGTAAATGCTGAGGTGGTGGGGCATGTGGCGCTGGACTCTGAATGGGGCGGTGTTAGTGAGATGTATTTGGTTAGCGATGGTAGCGCAACAAGCCATGTTGCCACTTTGCGTAGCCAGTGGGGTAATGTGTATCCGATGATGCCGGGCTTTGGCTTCACTGACTTTGGTGTGAATGTTGAAGTTATGGCGCGCCCGGCCATCGAGCCCTTCTTTGGTGATATCTATTACCCTCACCCAGTGAACAGTGAAACTAAAGTTCAGTTGGTGGACGTGGCCGATGCGAGCTCCCCCGCGGTGGATTGGACGCTAAGTATTGAAGGTAGCTTGGTCGATAGCCGCAAGGTAGGCGACATGCTTTACTTAGTCACGCGCTTTGACCCGTGGATTGCAAACTTACAGTTTGAATACGGTAATGACGGGGTTAGGAGTGCTAACGAAGATGAATTAAGCTCGGTTTCTGTGCAGCAGCTATTACCGACCTATCGTATTAATGAAGGCGATGCCATTACTTTAGCCGATAGTTGTTATGTCCAAGACGGTATCTCGGCATCCTATGGTTATGCGAGCTTGGTCAATATTACGGCCGTTAATCTTAACGATCAAAAAGTTGTCTCTAGCAGCTGTATCAATGGTGCGGTTGAATCCTTAAGCGTGAATCCTGACTCTATGTACCTAACCGGTACTGTATGGGATGAAGGTATGGGCGAGCGCCAAACTACGGTTATTCATAAATTCTCTTTAGATGAAAAGGGTGCGACATATAGCGCATCGGGTAGTGTTAAGGGTTATATCGGTCACCGTGGCGACCCAGCATTCAAGCTCAATGAGCACAACGGTGATTTACGCGTAGTAACATCGACGGGGCAAACGTGGAATAACACCATTGCTCATCATCTAACCGTACTTGAAGACGACAATGGCGTACTAAAAACCGTGGCCACTCTGCCTAATAAAGAGCGTCCCGAAGCGATTGGCAAGCCCGGTGAAGATGTTTATTCCGTTCGCTTCGAAGGTGATAAAGGGTATATCGTGACTTTTCGCCGAACCGATCCGCTATACGCTATTGATTTAAGCGATCGTACCGATCCAAAAATTGCGGGTGAATTAGAAATTCCTGGTTTCGCCACTTATATGCACCCCATTGGTGATAATTATATTTTTGCGGTAGGGCAGGATGCCGACGAGAATGGCCGAGTGACATCCATGAAGGTGGCCCTTATGGATGTGCGTGGTGACACCCCCAAAGAAATCGATACAATTCTTTTAGGTGCGCGTAATAGCCAGTCTGAAGCATTGCATAACTTGCGCGCGTTGAGCTTTTTAACCGTGGGTGATGAGCTACGTATAGGGATGCCTGTGGATTATTACCATTCAGAAACCGAAGGTGGTTATGGCGCTTGGCAGCATACTGGGCTTCACTTATTTAAAGTGACGGGTATTGATGGTGGTAGTGCACGCTTATTAGGTGCCGGTGTTGTGGTTGCAGAGCAAGCATCGGAAAGCCAAAAGTACCCATCAGGCGGAAGTCACGATCGCGGTATATTCCATGATGATGCTGTATTTTATGCGCACGCGAATAGTGTTTGGGCTGCCAATTGGAATGATCCTAAAAATGCTATTGGCCCCATTAATGCCGAGGCGGTTACGTGTGATCTCAATGTTCTTCCTGGTTTAAGTGTCACGATTAACGCGCCCGAAGGTAATGCATGCAGCGCTCAGGTAACCGCGGTTAGCGGTGGAAATGTTATTCCGTTACGATCAGCTGGCACAGGATCAACGTGTGTTTTCTCTGGTGCCGATGAAATGCCGGGTGCGTTTTATGTCGAGGCTTCCTTGGAAAACTATTCAACGGAAAGTAAAAGTGTTGTGGTTTATGAGGATGCCTGTCATGTCATCACAGAAGAAATTGAGTTTGACCTTAAATCTTTTACAGACGGTTGCCCTGCCATTGTTTCTCCACCCTCGGTTACGGCGATAGTGAGTACTTGGGATGTGGGTTCCGATGTCTGTGGCAGTGCAAACGTGACTGTTTGGCAGGGTAAGGAGTCTTATGTTTTAGAGGGTGAATTAAGATTTCAAAAAGTGAGTGAGGCTCAGTCGCTAGCAATTGCCCCGCCGCAATCGCAATGTGTATTTACGGGTGCCAACGGTGTTTCTGGCGAAGTGACGATAACGGCTGAAGTGGGTGAGCTTGGCTCGCAAGAGCGTACGGATTTATTCATTAAAAAACGTGATCGTTGTTTTGTAGAGCCTATAACAGAATATTTTTATTTTTAGGCTTTAATCCATTATCTTGTGAGTGATGGTTTGACGTGAACTCTTTACCGCCTTCGGGCGGTTTTTTTATAGCTCACTGTTTCGCGTTATTCCATTGGCCGCTAATTTAAGGAGAAATTTCACAGGCTAAAAGCCGTCTTAGCCTGTGAACGTTAGTCGCTTATTATTGCGCGGGTTCAATTATTACATCAAAATCCTCTACTTCGCCGTAGGTGAAGTTTCCGCAAGCTTCTGCATTGCTTCCGTAGCGCATAGCGATGCGAAGGCGTGAATGACTTATCCCTTCTTGTGGTGGAATGTTGATGCTACCAATAATACGATCATTGCCTTGCTGATTAAAAATCAATTAATCGTGTGAAAAATTACCGTCATTATTTTTATCTAGCCACACACTCCAATACTCGTAATAGTGTCCATTACTAAATCCGGGTTCAAGCTCTAGGTTGTTGGTGCCCGCTTTTAGCGTTAAGGGTTCCGGGTGAAAGAAGTATCCCGTATTGTCATCGCTTGAACGATGTTGGCTGTTGAGCGTTATGCGCTCGATCCATTCATAATAAGTATTGTTGCCTTGCGCCTGACAATACTCTACCGGTAAATCATCTGTAGGTTCCGCTAGACTTTTTTCGCCAAAACCAACAAAGGTATTCCAAACCCCTGTTTCTAAGTGCTGAAGAATATCTAGCTGTTCGTTAAGCCTCCATACTTCGCCATTACGGCTAGACACCACAAGGCCGGCACTTGCGTGTATATCCATATCCATCAAACTTTGAGGGACTGAAATTTCATGCTCGAGTGTTCCGACTGGGCTTGTCTTTCCAATTAATCCGCTCCAAGTAGCATAAAAAATAGTGCCTTGTGCGTTTGCTGTTACCGCGCGGTAATCGCTGCGAGTACCAATTCGCAAGCTATTTTCTAGTGCCATTGTTCTTGGGTTAATAATATCTACGGTGCCGCGACTACTTTGTAGGCCGTAGAGTTTATTATCTAAGCCCATCGTTAAGTCGATATATTCATTGTCTGGAAAGAACCGTTTTTGTGTTTGAGTATTGATAAAATCAAAGCGAACAATGCCTCTCGCCTCACCATTTTGAGCTGTGCGCATATCGCCCACAAATACATGGCTGCCAAACCCTGCAATACCCCCGTAAGATAAGTTATTTACAATGCTCCAGCCTGGCTCAATATAGTTGTTCCAAGTGTCATTTAACCATTGGCTCAACTCAGGTTGAAATACACCATTAAAAACAAAGATGCCCAAAAAAGGGTGCTCAATAATATCGCGGCTTGGGGCTCCTTGAGTGTTTGCTGGTATGGCGATGTTGTTCAGTAAGTTTAACTCGAGGTCAAAGGTGGATAAGCTTTGAGCATTACTGACTAATATTGTTGGGGTATCGTGGTAATACGTTTTAAACCATAAGTCCTCATCGTGGTATTGGCCGTCTTGATAAAGGCCGCCTTGGGTGTAGTTGTCGTTATTACTAAACGCAACATTTAAACCATCACCTTGTGCATCGGCGATCAATTCAAAAACATAATGGTGTTCCGGGTTGAACGTGACTGTTTCGGGGAATGAGAATGTGACCTCCTTGCCCGTGCCGCCACCTAAGCCACAACCGGGTCCGCCCTCAAAATTAAAACAATCCTCAAGGTATTGTTGGTGGCTTGTGGCGATAATCGCCCCCGAAATATCATTTTCCCGTATGTTGATATGCGTCCAATTTCCTTGTTGCCCTCCTCCTGCATCAAGTAGTTGTACTGCGACATGACTTAAGTGCGTAGCGGCAGGTTGAAATTTTTGACCTACGGGTGAGAATGCTTGCATGTTAAAACTTGCAGTAGTATTTGTTTGGCTTTGATCGATGCTGGCTCCATAGGCTGAAAACGAAAAGCAAAATAAGCTGGCTAAGGTTTTAGCGCTAATCACAGTCATTTTTTTTAAATACGAAATTTTCATGGCATTGTCTCTGTCGTTAAATATTTAAAGTGGCGGTCCTTACTTTCTATTTAAGGGGCGGGGCAAGAATAGTTTGTCCAATTAGACGTGGGCGCCTGTTTTCTCAACAAGGCGCTCGAAGG
>NZ_CEXWTU010000106.1:0-15615 GCF_982758155.1 Marinagarivorans sp.
CCGATGCTGTAATCCAAAACTTCAGCCATGTTGGCGTTTTGTTTGTTGTCTTGGTGGCTGGATGAGAATTCCAATAAATTACCCACAATCGCAGTGGCTTGTTCACCGCTGTGTTTGGCTTTGGCTAAAACGGGGGTAATCGCTTGTTTTTGGCTGTCGTCGGCGGCAACCAGTTGTTGGTTAATAACATCAATAGCGCTAGAAATACTTTGCAGGGGTACATTGATATCGTGTGCCATAGCGGACGCTAGTTCACCCATCGCCGACATTTTATTTCTTTCTACCAGCTGGTTTTCAGCTTTCATTTGTTTGGTGATGTCATCGACCAATATGACAATGCCTGTTTCTTCCTGTTCATTTAAGGTGTACAGGGTGATATCAAAATAGTATTGCCCGCGCTGGCTGTGTTTTATGGTGGTCGTTTTCTTGTCTTCCATGACTTTTTCGATATGCGCTGGCGTTAAGGTAATTGTGGGGTAGGCCTCCCATAGCTTCATCCCTACTATGGTATCGAAAGGGCGGCCGGTCACGGTTTCTGCAACGTGGTTCCACTGCGTGATTTCCATATCTTTGTTAAGGCCAATAAGCATAAGGGGCATAGAATCCACAATGCTTTTAATGTAGGCCTCGCGGCTTGAAAGCTGCGTTGTGGTTTCTTCCAAACTGGCGGTGCGGCGGGCTACTCGGTCTTCAAGGGTGGCCTTAATGTCCGTCAATTCACGATTAGAGCGCGCAGCGCGGCGGTTAGTAAAGAATAGAAAAGCCGAAACGACAAGCAAGGTAAGAATCAGTACGCTACTCGAAAAGTTGGCGACATACTGCCACTTAGTTTCGCCTGCCTCGTCTTTAAAGGGTGAGAGCAAGTTGGCGTAAGTGGAAGCGCTAGCGAGCGCAAGGATTGAACCGATTACAATTTTTTTCATAAGCTGGTCACTTCTTCAGCAAAGTTACTGTGTGGTTATACGACCGCCGTGGAATATGGCGTTATGTTATCGATTTTAGCAGGGTTGATGAGGGATGGCTGCAGCCATTGGTGAATCCAGCCGTCGCGAGGGTAAATTGGCTAACTTTGTTTGTTTTTTGAACATCATTGATCCTGTCAGCTAAGGCTGGGTGTCAAGCTTTGGGTAGGTCGGGCGTTTAACCTCGTTGGGTTATTAATTATCTATTGGGCATCTCATTACATAGGTTCTCAGATTAAGGGTTTTTATGAATGTTAGCGCGGTATTACCGTTGGGCTGTTTTTTCTTCTCGGTATCTTTATGGTTGCAAAGTGCGGGAGTGTCTGCGGAACCCCTAAGGGGTTGTTAACTGAATTACATATTGATTTACCCGAAATACTCGAAAACAGCCATCGTTTACATGACGTTTTGCCAGTGGGTTCAGTGCCAACCAATGACGCGGGCAGTTGTGGTGCTAGCTTTAAGATCGATGCGGCACTGCCTTAGTGGGGCTCATCTGTTGTTTGGGGTGGGGCGATGGGAAGTTCAACGCTAAATTGGCTTCCCTTTCCGAGTTCGCTCTTAACGCTGACTTTGGCGTGGAGTAAGCGCGCGACATTCTCCACAATGGCCATGCCGAGGCCCGTACCATGGCCTATTTTGTAGCGGGTATCGATATCAAACTGTTCAAAGCGGTCAAATAACCGCTGGATGTTTTCTTCGCTAATCCCTATGCCTGTATCGTGAATGTTGAGTATTAACGACTGCGATGTTACTGGGGTATCAATGCTCAACGTGACGCTTCCTTGCTCTGTATATTTTAATCCATTCGAAATTAGGTTAATTAAGATCTGGGATAATCGTATTGGATCTGTGGTAATAATGTGTTCGGCATTGTCTGGGTGGGCGTAGAGTAGTCGAACGCCTTGTTCTTCGCTGTATGACTGCATTTGATCGACAACGTCGTCGCATAAACTATAGATGTTGACGGGTTCAAAGCGCATCTCGAGTTTGTTGGCTTCTATTTTACTTAAATCTAAAATGTCATTAATCATGGCCAGTAAATGTTTGCCGTTGCGTTCTATCGCGTTGAGAGAGGATATTTGCCGATCGCTAAAAGTTTGAGCGTTTTTGAGTAGACGCACCGTGTAGCCTATAACCGAGTTGAGAGGGGTGCGTAGTTCGTGTGACATGTTGGCAAGAAAGTCTGATTTTACCGATAGCGATTTTTCGGCATAGGCTTTTGCTTCGGCGAGTTCAGTGTTGAGTGTTTGTTGTATCGTGACAGAGCGTTTGGCTTGTTGGAGTAATTGATAGGTTTGCTCGTTTTTTGCTTTAAAAACATCCGCAGCACGGGCCAGTAAGCCTATTTCATCATGGCGCTCTAGGCCTGGGATTTTTTTTACGGATTTGTTTTCTGCCAGATCATTAAAAACCTGAGTGATTCGTTGAATAGGCTGTGTGATTAATCTTGAAAAGTACCAAGGCGTGGTTAATACCATTAATAAGCTTAGAGCAGAAAGTATGAAAAACACGGTGTTTTTTGACGCTATTTTTTGTGAAGCTTGATTTTGCATTATTACGGTGTGATCGTGAGCGTACTGTGTGAGCTCGTCGGCAAAGTGGAGTATTTCACGTGCTGATCCAGCCATAACAACATTGATTAAATAGGTGTAATTTCTTTGCATGCTGACTATTTTTAAGAATGATTTTTTGTAGTCAGTAACGCCGGCTAATAACGACTTATAACTCGCACCTTGCGATTCTAAGTCGCTAATGGCTAGCTTAAAACTTTGCGTGTGGCGGTGGTTGCTTGTCACGAAGTAAGATAGTGCACTGTTTTTTGCAATATGTATATTTTTTAAAAGTTGTGTTTTTAGATGAATTTCTGTTTGTGTGTTATCGGTAGTTTTAAGTAAGTTTGGTGACGAATCCTCAATAAAGTGGGTGATCAACGCTTCTTTCTCTGATCGGTTTTTCACTACGATATCGAAGCTGGATTTGTAGTCGTGAAGGTGCTCCGCCATTCTCAAGATGCTACTGTCTTGAATCTGAAGTATTTCGCTCTCTTTTAGTGCACTAATAGCACTTTCTATACGTTTGTAGAGTTGCTCTGAATTGTTAACGGAACTAAGGCTGGCGGTATCTTTGTAGATGAGAACATTGCGCTGTAGATCCATGATGTCGCGTTGCAATGCTGCAGTAAGGGATAGTACTTTGTCTTGCTCTACGGTTTTCGCGATAACATAGCTAAAGGTTTTGTGGGAGCTAAAACTTGAGTACCCCAGTAATAATAGGGGGATGGCTAGCATGGCGTATGCTATTAAAATTTGTAATTTAATTGAGGATTGTAAAATCTTCATACTGTTTTTCTATTTGATTTTGTGCAGACTTCGTATCATTACTGTTTCCTTATTATGAGCTAATAAATTCATACCATTTTTGTAAGCTGTAGTCGTAGGCTGGCATAACGGTATTCCACACGGCTACGTTGCTGAATCGTTGTTCGTAAGACCCGCCATTGCGAATTGCCCCCCCTTTGACTGAAACGTTACCGTCTGTTCCCTTGAGTATTTCTTGTGTGGCTTTACCTGCGTACCAATAGTCCCATTCGTTGGGGGTGAGGTACTCTTTGGATAGCTCTGGGTTAGAAATATAGTAGCCTTGCCGTGCGATAAAGGCTCCTGCCCACCCGGATAACCACCAGTTCATATAGTCATACGCGGCATCTTCTTGGCGGCCTACGGTTGCGCTTGATAGGCACATTACGCCGTGCCAACCGCGATAACCTTCTTTAGGGGCGGCATAAACAACAGGAATGTTTTGACCGTTTAACGATGAAACTGCCGGCGAAAACATACTCTCTATAACGACGCGACCGCTTTTCATGAATTCAACGGATTCGGGTACTGATGTCCAGTAGCCGCTAAAATGACCTTGTTGTTTTTTCTCATATAAAATTGAAAACAGTTGGTCTAGCTCTGCTCGCGTCATGTTGCCGATATCTTTAAAATGCATTAATCCTTTAGCTTGTGCAGCAAGTGCTAGATCGAATAGACCAATAGTGGGTGCGTTTACAACGCCTACTTTACCGCGATAAGTATCGTCTAATAGCCAGGCCCAGCTCTCGGTTTCGTAGGGTTTACCTGCAGCAATGTGTTGGGTGTTATAGCCAAAGGAGTCGACATTGTGCACGTAGGGTAAAAAACTGATTTGATGACTATTGGTCGATGATAAATCGCCATTTTTTTGCACGTGTAATAATTTGTAGGGCGCATCGCCCGCGCCAAATTTTGCTTGAGGGTTAAGCTGTCCCGTTTTGGTTAGGCTGTTAATTGCCTTCCACTGGGTAATACGTTCTTTTTCGATCGCTTTAATTGAGCCTGAATGCCAGAGCACGTTGATACTGTTGGACCATTGTTCGTAGAGGTCGAAGGACTCTGGAAACATTGCCGCTTTTTGCATGACTGCGGCACTGCCTTTGGCTTCAAAAATAATCTCAAAACCGAGATCGGCCATAGCTTTTTGTCGCAGTTCTTCTTGCAGCGTTACATGAGTGCCCATTACGCGCAGGGTAATGGGGGCTTTTTTGGCGAAAACATAAGGTGCGTTAATTGTCGCCATTAAGGTGGCGCCAGCGGCTGACGATTGCTGTAATAGTTTGCGTCGGGATAAAGGTGGCTTGGTGAATACTTTCGAGGTGTTGTGACTTTGAATACAACTATCACTCGAAATTTTCATGGGGCTGGCCTTTGTTATTAGCTATCGGTATAGACATTATCGTTTCGATTTATAAATGATATAAAAAGCAATCACTTGTTATTCAATTCACTGGCTCTACCTGTTAAGTGTAGTGGTGGTTAAATAATATGCATGATTTTGTCGTGATTAATGGCGGCCTTGAGGCTTGTGGTTTAACCTTATTAAGTGTCGATTATTAAGTGAGTAGAGGCGAGTATGTCTGGTGATTCCAAGACGATTTTAATGGTGGAAGATAATGCTGATAATGCTGACCTTGCTACATGGATGCTTGAAGATGCCAATTACTCTGTTGCCTTGGCTACAACCGCCGAAGCGGGTTTAGCACTGCTAGAAGATCATCGTTACTCCATCATTCTGATGGATATCTCGTTGCCAGGTATGGATGGCAAAGATGCTATTCGCCTGATTCGTGCCAATCCGAGCCTTAGTGCTATCCCTATTATCGCGCTAACGGCCCATGCGGTGCTTAATGAGCGTGATGCCATTATGGCTAGTGGCGCAGACTGTATTGTTACCAAACCGATTGATGAAGATTTACTGCTGTTAAAATTGGAAGAAATGATTGTGGCTTAATGCCAATTCTCTGCCGGTATTATCTGTTCTCCTGTATTCCTTCTGCGTGTAATTCCCTCCTAAATAGCTTTCTGCACCGTAATAAATAACCCCACTGTACGCCTTTTTTACCACCCTTTGGTTTGCTTTCTCGGTCTGTGAACTGGGCGCTATTTAGATAAACCTGCCTACCTAGCAAAAGCCAAGCGTCATGTTATAAGCGAATACTAAGGCTTATATGAATGAGTGTTGAGTGATTCATTTCGAGCCTAATATTCTGATTAACAGTATGTTCTGATTAACACTATGTGAAGGTACCTATCATGAATCATCTTGTCCGCCATTTTTCCTGTAAGCGCTTGGCTTTGGGTTTGCTCGTTACGACAAGCCTTATAGGTTGTACTGGAACGGAAGTTCCCACGAGTAGTTCTGCAATGACGATATCGTCCGCTAGCTCGGTTGCACCAATACCAAGTAGCAGTTCGGTTACCAGTAGTTCAGTGGCTCCGCCGCCTTCGAGTATTTCTGTTAGTAGCTCTGTCGCTAGTGTGGCGTCTAGCTCAAGTGCGCCTGCGATCAATTTAGACCTTGTGGTGGCGATTAATGTCGGTGGCGATGATCTCATCATGGACGGTATTCAATACCAAACAGATAAATACATTAGTGGCGGGACTGCAAATACGACGACCCAAGCCATTTTAGATGCCTCTAACGGCGCGCTTTACCAATCTGAGCGATATGGCGCTTTTACGGTAAATGTTCCCGTGACGGCAGCTGGTATTTATACCTTGGAGCTTCATTTTGCTGAGCTATATGTGATGGCTGCTGGCGAGCGTAGTTTTAGCGTTGCCGTAGAAGGTAATCAGGTTATTACAGGTCTCGACTTATTCGCCACTAAAGGGCAATACACTGCGCATGCTGTAATTATTGAAAATGTACAGGTAAGTGATGGTTTAGTGACCATTGAAATGATCTCTGGTGTAGAAAACCCTACGCTTGCAGGCTTTGGTATTTACTCTAAGGACGGTCAGTTAGACCTTAATTATCAACCGCCTACACCGGTTATTCCTGAGTTCTCTGGTGACAAGTTCGTGGGCAATATCACGACTCGCGGCAGTGTGCGTAATGATTTCATGCAGTACTGGGATCAGATTACGCCAGAAAACGAAGGCAAGTGGGGCTCTGTAGAGGGGACTCGAGATCAGTATAACTGGGGGCCTGTTGATGCCATTTATGATTTTGCGCGCACCAACGGCATTCCAGTTAAGGCGCATACCTTTGTTTGGGGCGCACAAGCGCCGGGTTGGGTTAATAATTTAAGCGCTGCAGAGCAACGTGGCGAAATAGAAGAGTGGATGCAAGATTATTGTGCTCGCTACCCCGATACGGCCATTATTGATGTGGTTAACGAAGCCGTTGCCGGGCATGCACCCGCGGACTATGCCAGAAATGCATTTGGCGCTGATTGGATTGCAGAATCGTTCAAGTTGGCGCGAAAGCATTGCCCTAACGCTATTCTCGTGTACAACGATTTTAACTTTATTACTTGGGATACCGATGCGATCTTAGATGTTATTCGCAGCGCGCTTGATCAGGGTGTGATTGATGCTATTGGCCTGCAGGCGCATAGCTTGAACGACCCGAAGGTTTGGACTGCCGCCGAAATAAAAGATAAGCTCGATTACATTCACGAGCAGTCTGGCAACTTACCCTTGTATATTTCCGAATACGATATCGAGGATTTGGGTATGGGCGATCAATACCAGTTGCAAATATTCCAAGATCAGTTCCCTGTATTTTACGAGCATCCAGCCGTGGTCGGTGTCACCTTGTGGGGTTACGTGCTTGGAACAACTTGGCGCGAAGGGACTGGTATTATTCGCCAAGACGGCAGCCACCGCCCAGCAATGGACTGGTTGATGGACTACCTCGGGCGTAACTAATGCCTGCTCAGCCTTGGTAGTGCGCGGTTAATTTTTTATAACTTGCGCACTCATAAATGCCGGTCGATGCCATGTCGACCGGCATTTTTTATGTTTGAGCCACTTTGATTGCGCTTGTTGTCTTGTTGAAAGCTATTACTTTTGAGCATTGCGGCGCTTTGCGATAGAATACCGCTTCAGTTTTTAGGGGGAGTGCTCTATCGATGCTTCCACCTTGCTTAGTGCCGCTTTTAGGGGCTCTGGGCATGTTTTCCAACGAATCCAATAAAGCCTGCGTAGCGACTGTTGCGGCGCAGGCTATTTTTTTGATCTTTACTAGGTATTAACCTCATGGCTAATTATTTCAATACTCTTTCTATGGCAGAAAAACTCGACCAGTTGGGTCGCTGTCGCTTTATGGATCGCAGCGAGTTTGCTGACGGTTGTAACGCACTTAAAGGCAAAAAAGTGGTTATTGTGGGCTGTGGCGCACAAGGTCTTAACCAAGGCTTAAACATGCGCGATTCTGGTTTGGATGTGTCTTATGCCTTACGTGGCGCGGCTATCACAGAAAAACGTCAGTCTTTCTTAAACGCTTCTGAAAATGGTTTTACTGTAGGCACCTACGAAGACCTTATCCCACAAGCCGATTTAGTGTGTAACTTAACGCCTGATAAGCAACACACCGCTGTTGTTACCGCGATTATGCCGTTAATGAAGCAAGGCGCGACTTTGGCCTATTCTCACGGTTTTAATATTGTTGAAGAAGGTATGCAGGTACGTGAAGACTTAACCGTCATCATGTGTGCGCCTAAGTGCCCGGGTTCTGAAGTGCGTGAAGAGTACAAGCGCGGTTTTGGTGTTCCAACGCTAATTGCCGTTCACCCCGAAAACGACCCACAAGAGCACGGTTTTGCATGGGCAAAAGCCTATGCCTCTGCTACCGGTGGCGACCGCGCGGGTGTTCTTGAGTCATCTTTCATTGCTGAAGTTAAATCAGACCTTATGGGTGAGCAAACCATTCTTTGCGGCATGCTGCAAACCGGTGCCATCTTAGGTTACGAGAAAATGATCGCCGACGGCGTTGATGCCGGTTACGCGTCTAAGCTTGTGCAATACGGCTGGGAAACCATTACTGAAGCGCTTAAGTACGGCGGCGTTTCTGGCATGATGGACCGTTTGTCTAATCCTGCAAAATTTGAAGCTTACAAATTGGCTGAAGAGCTTACAGGTACCATGCGTCCTTTATTCCGCAAGCACATGGACGACATCATCACGGGTGAGTTCTCACGTACCATGATGGAAGACTGGGCCAACGATGATGCCAACTTATTAAAGTGGCGCGCCGAAACCGCTGAAACAGCTTTTGAAAAATCAACGGCACAAGATGCTTCAATCGACGAGCAAGAGTACTTCGATAACAACATCATGTTTGTGGCCATGGTTAAAGCCGGCGTAGAGCTAGCGTTCGAATCTATGGTTGAAGTGGGTATTGTTGAAGAGTCGGCTTACTACGAGTCTTTACACGAAACCCCATTAATCGCCAACACCATCGCGCGCAAGAAATTGTACGAAATGAACGTAGTGATTTCGGATACTGCTGAATACGGTTGTTACTTGTTCGCCCACGCTGCTGTACCTATGTTGCGCGATTGGGTTAACGATCTAGATCCAGCCTATATCGGTAAAGGCTTGCCAGCAGGCTCTAACTCGGTAGATAACGCCACTTTAGTTACCGTAAACCAAGAACTTCGCGACCACCCCGTAGAGTGGGTTGGCCAAGAGCTTCGCGGTTATATGAAAGATATGAAAGCGATTGTGGACTCTAACGAAATCTAAGATTTTGTGGGTATTACAGTTGTTTTAAAAAAGAGGCTTCGGCCTCTTTTTTTTACTGTAATTATTACTTTTATTGCACATTTACGGCTTAGGGGCGTGCACTGAATAAGTTGCTGGGATTTGGGTTTGTGGGTGCTTGCTTGACGAGGCGAAAATAGGGCGTAATAGCCGGCTATTGCAAATATTTTTAACGAAGGCAAGCGTGCACCCAGGAATTCAAAAACGGGAAGTTATTTAATGCACACGCCTTAATCGGTCATACATGGACGGGGATCATATGAAAAATTCAGAATACAATTTGAGTACTTCCGATGTAGAGCCCGAAAAATTCAGTTACGGATAATTGTATTTATTTTTTCGCGGACGGATTGGGCGGTTGGAGTTCATTGTTGGAATGTTAGGGGCAAGGAAACAATATTTCATCCACTAATGCTTGGTCTCGATCTCCTTACCTTCGTTGCTCAAAGCGTTACATGCCCCGGCATGCGCCCCTTCGAACGCCTTGTTGAGAATGCAGGCGCCCATGTCCAATTGGGCAATCTATTATTGCCTCGCCCCTTAGTCGCATTTTGTTGTTGTCATTAAATATTCCGACCGCAAGAATCACACTTCCGAGGCTTTATCGTACAGCGCAATATATCGTCCAGTGGAATATATTGCCGCTATAAATCCCTCTAAACCGGCGATGTGGGCGTTGTGCATTTGCGTTGCCGGTATTACATTATTACCATAAATGTGCTCGAGAGTTGCGCAGGCATCGCTTATTACGGACACCTTAAACCCCAGTTCTTTTGCCGCTCGTGCCGTATGGTTAACGCATTGGTGCGTCATCATTCCGCAGAGTACCAATTCATCAATGTCACTCTCTTTGAGTAGCGACAGTAATTCCGTTTGATAAAAGCTGTTGGGTGTGTGTTTCGTAAGCACTATTTCATTGGCGGACGGCACGACTAATGGGTGTATTTTTTGACCCGCAGTACCGGGTTTAAAAAATGGAGCGTTGGCTTCGGTCATTTCGTGCTGAATGTGCACAATCGATTGAGACTGTTCGCGAAAGGTATTTAATAACGCTCGGGCTTTACGGGTAGCGGCTTCAGGATTTTGCAACGGGAGGGCTCCACCGGGGAAGTATTCCATCTGAATATCAATAAGTAGGAGGGCGGTCTTGTTCATAGGAAATCCATTTTTGCGTTTAGTTAATAGTACAGCGTTAATTTTTAGGGTTGTTCAGCGAGATCAATTTTATTATGAGCCGGTAAACGGGCGCCTCTGCCCGGTACCGGCTCATAAGCCTTATTTCACTTGATATTTTAAAAATTTTCTCATTTTATGAATAATGAATTCACTCTCTTCTTCTAGCGCGAAATGTCCTGTATCCAGTAAGTTGAAATCAATATTATCTAAATCATTTTTATAGGCTTGCGCTCCGGCAACGGTAAAGAATGGATCATTCTTCCCCCACACTAACAAGGCTGGCGGTTGGTTATCTTTTAGGTATTGCTGCCAAATTGGGTACTGAGCAATATTGTTTTGGTAGTCAAATAATAGATCTAACTGAATCCTATCTTGCCCTTCGCGTGATAGTTTCATGAAGTCTAAATTCCAGTTGTCTGGCGAAATACCTTCTGGGTTTCGGGTTCCGTGTGTGTATTGCCACTTAATACCGGCTAAGCTAAAAAAGCTGCTCAAAATGGTTTGTTCAAGCTCTGTGTTATTTCTGTCTTGTGAGTATTGGTCGACGAGTGCTGTGGTTTCTGGGTTAACCCCTTCTTCATAAGCATTGCCATTCATTATGATCAAGCCCTTAACCTTCTCGGGATGCTTTAAGGCAATGCGGTAGCCAACGGGTGCACCATAATCTTGCAACATTAATACGTAATCATTAATGTTTTTCTGTATCAAAAAATCATCTATGGTATTAGCGAGATTATCAAACGTGTAGGTATATTCGCTGGGACTGGGTGCGCTACTTTCGCCAAAGCCTGGGTAGTCTGGTGCGATCAAATAGTAGTCATCTCCAAGTTCATCTAAAAGCTCACGGTACATATGCGAAGACGTTGGCAGGCCGTGAAGTAATACGACGGCTTGTTTTTTCGGGTTACCTGATTCGCGATAAAAAATACCCAGACCGTCAACAACTGCCGAGCCATAACGTACTTGGCTCAATTCTTTTGACGCATGCTGTGCGTGGTGGTGCTTTTTAGATCGGTAGTGCTTGTGGTTAGACTTAATCCATTTGGAGGGACTCATCGCTGCCTTTCCCTGTAAGGCGGTACGTTGAAATCGATCCTGTGAAGTGCTACTGCCTGAAAATGCTTGAGCTGCAAAGGAGGTTAAAATTGTCGCGGCGCCGATTTTAAGTGCCATTTTAAGAGTGTTGTTCATCATGTAGTACTCGCTATTAATGGGCAGAATATTTCTGCCATGAGTCAAATGTAAGTGGGGGCTCGATGCATCGCTGTTTTAAACGGCGGCTTAATTCCCCTGTGTCAATGTGTTTCCTTGAAAGCAGGATCATTATGGTCTAGGGTCTGCGTACCCGGTAGTGGGATTTATTGGATTGGAGTGTTCTGGAAATGAGTACAATAGGGAATGCCCATCTGCGGCAATTGGCCGTGTTTGCTTGTGTTGTTGAAATGAGTAGCTTCGCCGCCGCTGCGCGACGTCTTCACAGTAGTCGTTCAAGGGTGAGCGAACAGATTTCTCAGTTGGAGGATCTCTTGGGTGTACGGCTATTACAGCGTTCTACGCGTCAGTTGATAGTGACAAGCGAAGGTCGTGATGTTTACGAGCACGCACGGCAACTTCCCCAAATTCTGCAAGATATAGAAGGTGTTGTGACGAGTGCTGAGCCGAGTGGTCGGGTCGCAATTACCATGAGCCACGATATTGCGCACCGGTACTTTTTGCCGCTAATTGCGGCGTTTCGATCTGCCTATCCCAAAGTTCAGCTGGACCTTATTCTTAATGACGGTCTGGTGGACATTATTGCGGATCAAATCGATTTGACGATTCGCATTGGCCTGCCAAAGGACGACACTCTAATTGCTCGGATATTGCACGAAGATAAGCTTCAAATGTTTGCCAGCCCGGCTTATTTAAAAATAGCCGGCACCCCTAGAAATGTTGCAGATATTGAACAATGCCAATGGATTACGTTATCGCAGCAAGCCTTTGGCGATATACAGCGATACCGTCAAAAAGGTGAGATCGTGGAGATTCGGCCGCGTAATTTTCATCGCTGTAATTCACCACTCATGATGTTGGAAATGGCCAAGGCTGGGCTTGGCGTTGTCTCATTGTTGCCGAGTGTTATCAAAGAGGAGCTTGAAAAAAAACAACTTGTTAGGCTTTTGCCTCAGGCCGAAAGCGCGCCTTTGGTTTTTTCGTTAATGTACCCGTCTAGGCATCAGGTCCCTCAGCGGGTGCGTGTATTAATTGATTACATCGTTAAGTCAAAAATGTTTAATATGGCTGGGTCCAACGTTGCCGAATAAGTCGGGGTTATTGCTAGTGGATAAAGCGTGATGTATTGCCTCACTAATTTCACTTTAATTCACGTTGCCTGTTGGCGCTCACCGGCTCCTTTTTTCGTGAAATCTCTCTTTTGGGTTCGGCGGTCGCCTTAGGGGTGAGAAATTTATCAGTACTTCCTAATGCGCCCCCCTTCAGAAAGCCCTGAAAACATAAGTTCGTCAGTCTTGGGTATGGGCCATGCCTGCCAAATGACTGACGCGAATACCTATCTCGTCAGACCTTATGTTTTATTGATTTATCTGGCTCGAAATAGTAGTGAAGCCGTGAGTGATAAGCGTCGTGCTGTATTTATAATGGCGAATAGTTTCAGTGAAAAAAACTTATGTATACCCTCTGTCTAATGCTGATGAATACCTAAAAATTAAGGTAACTATTCAGGTGGGCTCGAAATAATACTCACTCAAAAGGCGAATTGATTGTTTTCTGGGTATTCAAGCGTCAGGAACGCTTGCATAGTGCCCATGGATGGCTTGAACGGCCCAGAAAATAATCAGTTTGCCGGCCTATTTGAGCATGGCTGAATAGTTACAAATTAAGTAACTATTCAGGATACCCTAAGGGGCGTGTATGAAATCATTTCCCGTTTTTGAATTCCTGGGTGCACGCTTGCCTTCGTTAAAAATATTTGCGCCCCTTTAGGCGCCTTGGTAAGAAAGCCGACTCTTCGTCTAATTGGATAAACTTTTATACCTCGCCCCTAACGCCAGAATTGAGGCAGGTAATGATTTCAATACCTCTAATTCAGTAACCAGAAACCGTGTATATAAATATAGGCCAAGTCGTTTTATACCTGTATTTATGACTGTCTCCGTGACTCAATGCCCCCACTTAAATAGATTAAGACTGCCAAGTATTAGGACCCTTAACGGTTTGTAGCTTAACGTGGTATCTTCTGGGCTATCTAAAGCTATAGCTAAGGTATCGCCTATCGGCGGCTACTTTATGCACAATAACAAAAATTTAATTAAGAGACCTTATGAATCCACTATTTTCACCGACTCAAATATGCTTACCCCGCAGCTTTAAGCGCAAAGCTTTGTGCGTGGCTCTTTCATTATGCTCAGCGTCGGCATTTTCCGATGCGCCAACGTCAATGACAATAGTCGGTGACCAAGTAACCAACCCCGATACGAATATGCTTGAAACCGTGAGCCAGTTGGTGACCGATACCTCGGGCAACGTATTATCGGTTATCACCTCTAGTCAAAATTATATTGCTGTGCCGGTGACCCAAGATCAGTTGATCACGACGACTGAGGGGGTTTTTCAAGTACTGAGTGTGACCACCAATGGCGATGGGGACATGACCGAATACACCCTACAGGAAGCCGTTATTGATGATATGGGAATGGTGACTGGACATACTGGGGATATAGAGACTGTACCCGTTGTGCAATCCGTACCCTCAGGAAGTGGAGGAGCGCCGGCTACGAGTTTATCCAGTAGCGATGTACCGGCGAGTGGCTCGGTGAGTATTATTAACCACGGTGAAAATGGTGATAACGGTCATGCCGGTGGTGGTGTGTGGGTATTCTCTTATCCGCCTTCAGATGGGGATGATGGCGGCAATGGCCCTAATACCAATATTACTGTGGGCACTGATCACCCCGAAATTACCAGCACCGCCAGTGATGCGGCTATTCAAGTGGCCAGTGTGGGGGGGGATGGTGGTAACGGGGGTGATTTTATTGGGGTGGCAGGTGATGGTGCTAACGGTGGTGAGTCGGGAGATGGCGGTGACGTTACTTTAGAAAACAACGCGGATGTCTCCCTCGATAATAGTGATGGCGCTAAATATGGGATTTATGCGTATAGCCAAAGCGGTAAAGGCGGCAACGGCGGCGATGGCATTATATGGTCTGGCGGCGGCGACAGCGGCGGCTCAACCGAGGCAGGCACTGTCACTGTCACCAACAATGGCAGCGTAACGACGAGTGCGGATGATGCCCATGGCATATATGCGCTCAGTGCCGCCGGCGCTGCCGGAACGGCTGGCGATAGCTGGGGTATTGTTGGTGTGGGCGGAACGGGTGCTGATGCCGGTGATGGTAATACGGTTACCGTAACTAATAATGGTTCGGTCAGTACCGGTGGTGCCAGTGCACACGGTATTTTTGCGCAAAGCGTCGGGGGTACCGGTGGTGCCTCTGGTGATGCTGGTGGCTTGGTTGCATTAGGTGGTTCTGGTGGCGATGGCGGTAAAGGCGGAGTCGTTAGCGTGACTAATAATGGCAGCATTAATACCGCGGGTGATAGTGCCCGCGGTATTTTTGCGCAGAGTATTGGTGGCGGGGGTGGTACCGGCGGCGATGGCGGTGGTGCAGTGGCGATTGGTGGTACAGGGGGGACGGGGAATGATTCTGCCGCCGTCACGGTAGAAAACACTGGCTCTATTGGCACTACCGGCAAGCGCGCCGCAGGTGTTTTTGCTCAAAGTGTGGGCGGTGGTGGTGGCGATGGCGGTACTTCTGGTGGCCTAGTGACTATAGGTGGCGATGGTAATGCTGGCGGTGATGGCGGCACGGTTGAGGTTACCCAAAGTGGGGCAATCACCACAACAGATACCGAATCTTATGGCATTTTTGCGCAGTCGGTAGGTGGCGGCGGCGGCAACGGTGGCGGTTCTTATTCAGGGAGTCTTTTTGCCGGTTTTGCTTTAGGGGGCGATGGTTCGTCGGGGGGGGATGGCGGCAATGTCACGGTGACGCTGGACAACTACAGTGCACCAGATCCCATGAATCCAGGTTCTACGCTCACTATTGCCTCATCAATTAGTACTCAGCAAGATCAAGCTCTCGGTATTTTTGCCCAATCGGTCGGTGGTGGTGGCGGTACTGTAACGACGGCAGGCGATAGTGCTGCCGGTGCATTAGTGCAAAGTATTGGCGGCGGTGGCGGTAACGGCGGCATGAGCATATCCGTGGCAGCAGCAGCGGGCCCTGCTAGCGGTGCTGTTTCGGTGAGTGTTGGTGGTAGCGCGGGCGATGGCGGCGATGGCGGCACTGTGAATGCTAATTACAATGGCGATATCGCCACGCAGGGTGATGTGTCCTCGGGCTTGG
>NZ_CEXWTU010000107.1:0-15605 GCF_982758155.1 Marinagarivorans sp.
TGCCTCGGTAACTGCTCCATGCGTTTCTCTACTGACCTATGTCCATATAGGCCCCGGCATGTGCCCCTTTAAGCGCCTCGATAAGAAAGCCAGTCTCTTCGTCTAATTGGACAAACTATTATTGCCTCGCCCCTTATGGTGATTCAAGTAACGGGCTGATGGTTAGACCGTTAAATTTAAACACCAACGTTTCGAACCGACTGAGCGTTTAAAAGTGTGCCCACGTACCAGTTATAATGCCGGTGTCGTACGCGGCAGCCAACAATTCAAATCATCCTTTAAACGCTGATACTATTTAACAAAAATATGTCTCTATTTACACCTAATGGCGAGTGGCTTAACGAACCAGGGTTAAGCCTTTTCTGGCAGCCACACTTCTTTAGCCAAACACAAGCCGACCAATACTTTCAGGCCCTACTGCAGCAGTTAATCTGGCGGCAAGATGTGATCACACTGTACGGAAAAGCACACAAAGAACCTCGACTATGTGCCTATTACGGCGATAGTAATGCGCACTACAACTACTCACAAAAAAACATGCAGCCTCATCCGTGGCATCCACTTTTGTTTGCGCTGAAAAAGCAGCTCAGCCAAAAACTTAACACTCCCTTTAATGCGGTACTGTGCAATTATTATCGTGATGGCCAAGATGGCATGGGTTGGCACAGTGATGATGAACCAGAACTAGGCCCGTCACCGATCATCGCATCATTAAGCTTCGGCGCTACGCGGCGCTTTATACTGCGCAATAAAAAGGCTCACACACAAAAAGACACTTTGAGCTAAGCCATGGCAGTTTATTGGTTATGGCCGCCGACACACAAAAAAACTGGCAACATGCCATCCCCAAAACACAACGTTCAACGCACAACCGAATTAACTTAACCTTTCGTGCAGTTAACATTGACTCAAAAATCAGCCGCTAGCGCTCGTTTGAACCCATCAATTAATTACCGCCGTATCACTGAATCACGACAAAAAAATATAAATACAAACCCTTTACTTCAATAAGTTATGAACAAGTATTAAATTAACTCAATACTGGCAGCCGTTAACCTCCTAGCTACACTTAACGTAACAAGGGACTGCTCGCGTGCTTAACGTGCACACGACTACACCGTGAACTCGCTAGGTACCGTCATGCCAACACAAGCTTTATACGCCACAACTCGCATTTTCACTCGTCATGTTATTGCTTTAGGGGTGGCACTACTGATACCCGTCGCCGCAATGACGCAAGCTGAGCCATTGCCTGAACGTATAAGCTTCCAGCACCCACTCGAGAATAAGGACATTGTGCTCGGCGAAGCGGCATCCATATTTCAAGATAGCCAAGGCTTTATGTGGTTTGGCGGCGCTAATGCCATAATTCGCTTCGATGGCTACGAATTTAAATCCATACTGCTTACCGTTAATACTGCGCAGGGCGAAGAATTGCGCCCGGTAAAAATGGCCGTCGATATCTTTGAAGACAGCGAGGGTATTTTATGGGTATCTACGCGAACAGGATTATTGCGCTACGACCCACGTACCGAACGCCTCACCCAGGTTGCAGATAATCCTGACGCCCCGGTCACTATTACCACAACCGATCTACTTCAAACGTTAGAGCTACCTAGCGGCGAGCTTCTCGTAGCCTCTAAATCTGGCTTGTTAGTGGTGGATCGTAAACAGCTTACTTATACCGTTATTCTACCGAATGAAAATGACACCAAAAGCCTCCATAGCAAAATTGTACAATCGGTTCATATCGACCCTAAAGGCAACGTATGGGTAGGAACAGAAGCCGGTCTGGAGAAACTGGATTGGGATAAAAAACAATTCGATTTAATTAAACCCTTCCCCGAGCGCCCCGACCTTGTTCCAGCTAACTCCGTTACAGATATTATTTCTGATGGTAACGGACAATTATGGCTAGCCACATTTAACGGCCTTGTTCGCTACGACCCCAAAGCACAAAAATCAATACGCTACATTAACGACCCCGAAGATCCGTTCAGTTTGGGCGGAAACGATATCTGGACGATATCTCTTGATTCAACCGGCGCACTCTGGATTGCATCTGATGGCGGTGGCATTACGGTTTTTGAAACCAGTAAAAAATACCCTCAAGGCCGCTTCGTTAACCACAAACATGAAGCTGGCCGTGCTAGCTCAGTTAACTCCAACCAAGTACGCACGGTATTTGAGGATATGACTGGCGACATATGGGTAGGCAACTACCCCGACGGCATCAATTTTTTTGATCGCTCCAGCTCTGCGATTACAAGCTATACAAACGATCCCTCTAACAGCAACAGCTTGTCTCACAACTCAACACTATCAATGAAAGAAGATAGTAAGGGTAACCTGTGGCTAGGTACTGATGGCGGCGGCCTCAACTATTTTGACCGCGAGAATAATACCTTTAAGGCTTACAAAAAATCGGATGACGAAACCAGCATTAGTAGCAACGCCATACTCACAACGTTTCTCGATTCCCAAGGCCACATTTGGGTAGGCACCTGGGGTGGAGGCATGTCCCGGTTAGACACCAGCACCGGAAAATTCCACCGCTACCCTTTTGATGAGCTGCGTAAAACCACCGAAAGTATTAGCCACTCCCAACGCTTAAACAATGCCCACGTTTGGTCCATCAAAGAAGATAGCCTGAATAATATTTGGGTATCGACCCACGCAGGAGGCTTAAGTAAATACGATAGAGTCAGTAACAGCTACACCCACTACATTCACAACGATAGTGACCCAAAATCCATTATTGGTGGCAACACATGGGATACCTATGAAGACTCCAAAGGCAACTTTTGGATTGCGACTAGCATGGGCCTCGACCTTATGGATCGCGATACCGAAACATTCACACATTTTTTAGCTGATGCAACTAATCCTTCTAGCCTTAGCAATCCTTCGGTACTTTCTATTTTTGAAGACAGTCAAGGTCGGATGTGGTTTGGTACTGATGCAGGCCTGAATCAGCTCAATGACGATAAGAAATCATTTACGGTATATACCAAAAAAGATGGATTTAACGACGATACTATTCGGCAAATTTTAGAAGACAGTGAAGGTCGATTATGGCTAAGCACCAACAACGGTATTTCATTGTTTGACCCGAGCAACAAGAAAATCAAAAACTACAACAGAGATAGCGGCAAGTTAATGGGCGGCTTTCATACCGATTCAGGCCTTATTACCAGCAAAGGAGAAATCATCTTTGGTGGTATTGAAGGTGTACGTTTCTTTAATCCAGAAAAACTTAAAGAAAACAAAATAGCACCGCCTATCGTATTTACTGATTTCAAAATATTTGCTGATTCTATCGCCATTGGTGGTGAAGACGGGCTGCTTGAAGAGTCAATAAACACCACGCCTGAAATTATTTTAGATTACAAAAAATCGATGTTTGTATTTGGTTTTTCTGCGCTGAACTTTAGGGATTCAGGTAAAAACCGCTACGCCTACAAACTGGACGGGTTTGATGAAGATTGGCTACAAGTGGGCGACCAACGCTCGGCTAAATACACCAACCTAAATGCAGGCACCTATGTCTTCCAAGTAAAAGGCAGTAACAACGATGGTGTTTGGAATGAAGATGGCGCAGCAATTACAATTATTCAGCTACCACCACCCTGGAAAACCTGGTGGGCGTATACATTGTATGCACTGGCTTTACTGGCACTGGTATTGCAATTCATTGCGCATCAACGCCAAAAGCGAAAAGTGATTGAAGAGCAAAACCGTTTACTGGAAGCTAAAGTTGCAGAGCGTACCGGCGAGCTGAAGCAAAAAAATGACGACATTCAGGCCATGCTAGAAAACATGCCCCAAGGTTTGTTTACCGTACAAGACAACCAATTAATACATCCTGAGTACGCCCATTATTTGGAAAAAATATTTGAAACAACAGATATCGCCAATCGCAAAGCCAGTGAATTACTTTTCACCGGCGCGAGCTTAGGGAGCGATAGCTTAGACTCTGCGAACAACGCCATCTTTGCCATTGTCGGTGAAGATGAAATGAATTACGAATTCAACAAATCACTATTGATTGACGAATATGATATTAAAATTAATGGTAAAACAAAATTCATTGCCCTCGACTGGAATCCGATATTAAGCGATGGCGTCGTCAACAAACTGATGGTCTCCGTTCGAGATGTAACGCGCCTCAAAGAGATGGAAACTGAATCTCTAGGACAAAAACGTGAGCTGGACATTATTAGCCAGTTATTAAACGTTTCATCTGAAAAAGTACTTGGTTTTGAAGAGTCCGCTTCTCGGTACATACATGAAAACTACGAAGCTATTGAGGCAGCTGTGTCTCGTAACGAAGACACCATTGCGCTTTTGTTCCGAAATATGCATACCATTAAGGGAAATTGCCGCACCTATGGCTTTAGCCATTTAAGCGATGTGGTTCATGAAGTGGAATCGACCTATAGCTCACTCAAAGCATCACCCGACGCACCCTGGGATGCCGATAAATTATTGGATGATTTAGAGCACGTGAAAAAGGCCATGGCTGAATACTCCAATATTTATCATACCGTACTTGGCCGCGGCGATAACGACGGTGGCGATCGCCATGAAGGCTTCTGGATGACCAGTGCCACGATGGATAAAATTCAAGCATTCGCAGAGGAAGACCAATCAGATAACCTAAAACAGTTTATGGGGCGCATACAATCCAGTCCGATCGAAGATGTTCTTGTTGATGTTGTTGCCTCACTTTCTTCCATTGCCAACCAACTGAACAAACAGACGCCAAGCGTTAAATTTAACGCGAAGAATATTCGCATCAAAAATACCAGTTTTGAATTATTAACGGATGTTTTTGCTCACATTCTTCGCAACTGTGTCGACCACGGTTTAGAGCTACCTGACGAACGTGTTAAGAACGGTAAGAACGAGCGCGGCAGTATTCTAATTAATGCCATGATTGTTAATGAAAAGCTCAGTATATTCATCAATGACGACGGTAAAGGTATCAACATTAGCAAGCTTTTCGAAAAAGGCGTGGCGCTTGGACGGTGGAGCAAAGATAGCTCAATAAGCAATCAGGACATTGCACACCTCGTTTTTTGCTCAGGCGTATCAACCAAAGAGACCGTAACGGATATTTCAGGCCGTGGTGTAGGCCTGGATGCCGTTAAAGCATTCCTTTCTGCGCAAGGCGGTAACGTCCAATTAATCCTCCAAAACACTTCAGAATCTCAACGTGGATTCGTCCCATTTGAGCTACTTGTGACACTCCCCAAAGACCTATACCTTGCCATTGAAGACGATTAGGCTGAGTCAGACTAAACGCCCCCGGCTCTAGCAGTAAAAGTTTTTCGCCCACCATAGCCACCCGTGACTCAACCGGTGGCTATGGTTGCTCAACCGTTAAGATTCTCGATTTCTATAATTCCACACCGTATAATGCGCGCGTTAAATGACTCTACCTTAAGGAAAGCGCATAGATGAAACTCCAAACTTTAATACCATCAGTATTAATGGCCTCCACCATACTGTGTGGCGCGGCTGTTCAGGCTCAAAACATTGCGGATACCGGTTGGTTTGTTGGCGGACAAATAAGCCAAGCAGACTTAGAACTAGAATACCGAAACCAAAAAGTGCTCAGCTTTGATGCCCCCATGCTAGAGGCGCGCGGCGGCTTTCGCTTTAGCCCTTACTTTGCGATAGAAAGCACGCTCGGATTAACGGCATCGGGCTCAACCAGTAATGATAACGTCGACGATGCTGCGCTTTTGAAGTTATCAACAGCAGCCAAGTTAATCGCCCCCATCAGTGATCGCGTTCAATTGTATGCCAATGCCGGCCTAGCAATACTCAGCTATGCACATGAAGAAAACTATTACGATGACGATTACGGGTATTACAACCGCAACCGATACGACAACACCCAAAATTATGTCGGCAATTGCTTCTTACTTGGCCTTGGGGTTGAATTTGAAGTTTCACCCAGCCTTGTTTTACGCTTAGCGTACGACTCGATGAGCGGTGAACTTGAGTACGATGATGACAGCTACTACTCCCGTAGCAACTCACCCGACCTTGATGCGAAGCTTTCACAAATTGGCGTAGGTGTGCATTATCAGTTTTAACCTATCTTAATTAATACACTGAACATTGATGGCGGTTATAGGGACGAGGCAATAATACAAAAAAGTCCTCTCAATGTTCAGCCTCCGCCCTGCTACAGCAATCCCCAACGGCCAGAGCCGTACGCGAAGAAAAATATCGCAGCATTGGTTACACCGTGCGCAATAATCGGGGCCCAAATGGAATGGCTCTTCCAGCGCAGCAAACCGTATAATACCCCAGCGACTGTGCCTGCCAACCACGTGCCATGTAACGCACCAAAAGCCAAGCTAGAACCGACAATACCGATCACAACAAAAGGCACGGGCCCCGAGACATAGTGTGTAGTCCGGCTCAATTTACACAACAAATAACCGCGAAAAGCTAATTCTTCCGCTATGGGTACTGTAACAACGGAGCCCAAGAAGCGACAAACCAACCAAGCCGCCATCCAGCCCACCGATAACCCCTCTAGACCCGTACGCATCTCTGCATCCGCGGATTGCGTTTCCCCGAGCATAACAACCCACAAAACAGCCACCAGGAAACCCACACCAATAGAATGCCAAGATACCCGCAGCCGCGGCAAGGCCAACGCTTTCCACGCCCAAGCCAAAGCACCCGCTACAACAATAACTCGAACGGGGTAAAAATAATCGAACCCTGCTGAAAAAGTGGATGTGATTAACGTCGCCGCCAACAATGCCACCGCAGGCACCAATGTCGCCACCGCCTGCTCGCTGCGTTCATCAAGGGGGGCAGTCTCCAATGGCGATGCCTGTACTGAGTATTCGCTATTAAAAAAACGCATTTTCCCCGCCAACCAAAGCACGCCCACTGACGTCGCAATAAAAGAAAGCCACCCAGCCTGTGAATGAAACCCGCCAACCGCCACATCTGGCGAGACATAAGCGCCAATAAGAACCAGTACGGAAATACGAACACTATTAAGCAGCCATATGCACAAAGCGCCTAAAGGGAATAGTAGGTAAGCATGCGGAAAACGAAATTCTTGCCGGTGTACCCATAAATAAACAGCCGTAAAAGCCACAACCAAACCAATGCCTTCATAACCAGAGCAAGCATTTGCCACATGAACAAAAAAGTCACCCGCTCCCATAATCTTATCCACAGGGTCAATATACACATCCGTTGCTCCAACAAGCTGCAACCAAAACGCTGCCAACGTGAACGTCGCATCAGCCATCGGCCCCCACAGGTTTGAACTCAGTGTTGCCGCCCACCACACAATGGCCGCAACCGCTGGCGCCAAGGCAAGCGTCACCTTTTCTTGCCGAATAAAACGAGTGACATCTTGGGTATTCATCAACATCATCGCCCATGTCGCCGCAGTTGCTAAGGCCGCGGCCAGCCACGCAATTAAAGGGAGCAGGCCTAGGTGTTTCGCTTGCTCCGTTGTACCACCAAAAATCAACCATGAAAGACTGAACAATACGCCATAACAAACGATATGCAGTCCACCAAAAACGCCACATCGCGGCCAACTAAACTGCGCATTAAACCGCTGTAAATAATGCCGCAGACGGCGCTGTAACAACAAAACAGCAATGACGGCCGTTAATACTAGCCACTTAGCCACCTGCCCCAAATAGCCAAAAGCCGCCAGCAAGCCTTCAGCATTACCACGCATAACGAGCTTATAGGCATCAACCGTCTGGCTAATCAGTAAAACTTCAGCCAGTAAAATCATTGCCGCAAATAATAACGCGAACCCGTATCGCTCTCTCAATTTGGTAGTACCCATGATGTATCAATATTCATTAAACAGTGAGTATAGAGCCCGCCCCACCGTCACAGCCAGCCCTCTTAACGCAAAAAGCCCCTGAGTTTCCTCAGGGGCTTTTTAATAACAACTCGGCAGCAAAAAACTACCGTTGATATTACTTTTTAGCCGCTTTTCTGCGCTCGCGACGAATAGCAGCAATGCCGCCTAATAAGCCTAACGCCAATGCAGCACCTGCGGCATCAATTTCTGGAACTGAATGCGCGCTCGTTTTTTTATCTTTTTTGACGGCTTTATCAGCCTTAGCTATCTTTTTAGCCGCCTCTAGCGTGTCTTTGCGCTTCTTTTCAGCCGCTTTTTTAGCTTGCTCCAACGTCTTTTTAGCAACTTTTGTGTCTACTTCTTTCTTCTTTTCGGCCGCCTCTTTGGCTGGCTCTTTCTTCTTTTTAGCGGCTTCTTTAGCCTGCTCTTTAATTTTCTTAGCCGCTGTCTTAGCCGCTTCAACATCATGCTTTACTTTGGCGCTATCGACTTTATTCCCTTTATCGCTCGCAGAAACATTCGCACTCACTGCCAGTAATGGTAAAGCAGCCAAACATGCCAATAAAATCTTCTTCATTACTATTCCCTACACTTAATTATTTAAAACGAAACGAGATTACTACCGAGCGAACTCGATCACTTGAATGAAACAAAGCATACATCGTGCCTAGAAATAAAAAACACTAAAAAACAAGTAGTTAAAAGCAATATAACGCATTCCTTTTAATTAAAGGCGTAGCCGCCACCCCTGCAGTGTAAAACAAACTGACACATGAATTGAACTCCGCTTATTCACCCCCATAGTAGATGACTGTACATCGACAAATAAGGATTACCAATGACAACAATCGTGTCAGTTCGCCGCGGCAATAGCGTGGTAATAGGCGGTGACGGCCAAGTTTCTCTCGGCAATACCGTTATGAAAGGCAATGCGCGAAAAGTACGCCACCTTTACAAAAATCAGGTCATTGCTGGCTTTGCCGGTGGCACAGCCGATGCCTTTACTCTCTTTGAGCGTTTCGAGAGCAAGCTGGAAACACATAACGGGCAACTGGTGCGCGCAGCCGTCGAGCTGGCCAAAGAGTGGCGCAGCGACCGCGCACTGCGCAAATTAGAAGCCCTGCTAGCCGTAGCGAACCATGAAGCCTCGCTTATCATTACGGGCAACGGCGATGTTATTCAGCCCGAAGACGATCTTATCGCTATTGGTAGCGGTGGCGCATTTGCACAAGCTTCTGCCAGAGCACTGCTTGAAAATACCGAGCTTAGCGCCCGCGATATAGTGGCTAAAAGCTTAACGATTGCAGGCGATATTTGCGTTTATACCAATCAAAATCAAACCATTGAAGAACTGGAATTTTAGGGACTCTGATTATGCCCAGCACGACTCACTCCATGACACCCCGCGAGATCGTACACGAGCTAGACAAGCATATCGTGGGACAACAAAACGCCAAGCGTGCTGTTGCCATCGCCCTGCGTAATCGTTGGCGCAGAATGCAAGTTAGCGATGACTTGCGCCCAGAAATCACACCCAAGAATATTTTGATGATTGGACCTACAGGCGTTGGTAAAACAGAAATCGCCCGTCGTCTGGCAAGGCTCGCTAACGCTCCCCTCATCAAAGTAGAAGCGACTAAATTTACCGAAGTGGGCTATGTGGGCCGCGATGTCGAATCCATCATCCGCGATCTCATTGAAAGTGCAATTAAGATGTTGCGCGAACAAGAAATGAAAAAGGTCGAGCAACGCGCTAAAGATGCCGCAGAAGAGCGCATTTTAGACGCCCTTCTTCCGCCGGTGCGCGGTGAAGAAGGTGAAAAACAAGAAAGCTCTACACGGCAAGTTTTCCGCAAAAAACTGCGGCAGGGCGAGTTAGACGATAAAGAAATTGAAGTCGACCTTGTTGCAACCCCCATAGGCGTTGAAATTATGGCGCCTCCGGGTATGGAAGACATGACCAGCCAGTTACAAAATATGTTCTCATCCATGGGCAAGGATAAAACGAAAAAACAGAAGTTAACCGTTAAGCAGGCCTTCAAGCAACTCACCGATGAAGAAGCCGCTAAGCTAGTCAATCAAGATGATCTAAAAGCTCGCGCTATTGAAGCTGCCGAACAAAACGGGATTGTCTTTATCGACGAAATCGATAAAGTCTCTAAACGCGAAGGCAACAGTGGTGCGGATGTTTCTCGCGAAGGCGTACAACGCGACCTACTTCCATTGATTGAAGGCTGCACCGTAAGCACCAAACACGGCATGATCAAAACAGATCATATGCTCTTTATCACATCAGGTGCGTTCCACCTCAGTAAGCCTTCGGACTTGATTCCAGAGCTACAAGGCCGACTTCCTATACGCGTGGAACTGGAAGCCCTAACGCCCGATGACTTTCAGCGTATCCTTACAGAACCGAACGCGTCACTGACAGAACAACATATCGCACTAATGAACGCCGAGGGCGTGGCACTAAGCTTCACCCCTGAAGGCATTCGTCGCATTGCCGAAACCGCTTATCAAGTGAATGAAACAACAGAGAACATCGGTGCCCGCCGCCTACATACCGTACTAGAACGCTTACTTGAAAAAGCCTCTTTCGATGCAGGCCAAGAGCATACAAGCATTACGGTTGATGCGGCCTTTGTTGACGGCGAGCTCAACGAGCTCGCCAAGGATGAAGACCTCAGCCGATTTATTTTGTAACACTAAAGATTCGATTGTCCTCGACGCGATATTCGCGAGACCAACCCGTACTAACGGGACGGGTCTCGCGCCTTTCTTTTCAACATTCAAGCACTCTAGCGATCAGCATCTACACTTAAGGGACGAGGGTACAAGTTTTCACCCCCAAAGCCATTATTATTGAGTTGCCATAACCCGCCAGATGATCACACTCAAACACCTTCCCTATATTCGCTTAGCTATTGGCCTTTTCAGTCTGATATTAATAGCCATGAGTATTTGGGCCCCCGAACGAAGAATACCACTTGCCTCTGACGAGCGATCCGCACCCGGCACTTATGACGACAAAGACAAAAATGGCGGCAACAGCACCGTACACTGGCTAACCGACCATCCCAAAGGCTTCTTGTGTGAAATACGAGACGGCGCCAAATTCAAAGCGTGCGGTGTCACACTGACATTCACCACCAAAGCCTTCAAGTACTCACATGACGACCCTAGCGCCTTTAACAAACAGATAGAGGCCCTGCGTTACGAAGACTTTCGTCATATCAACGGCTTTGACATCGACATCTCCTACAAAGGTGATGCCGACCACCTACGGCTCTACCTACGCAACGCCAAAGAACGCAATATTGAAGGCACAGATCAAGAGCCCGAAAAGTTTATGTCCGTATCCATTCGGAAGAATGAAACCAACAAGCCTATTTTTATTAACTTACATGAATTTCATGTACCCAACTGGTGGATGGATACCCACGCCAAAAGCCGGTTAGAAGGGCAGCCCGAATTCAACAATGTGTTTCAGCTTGGTGTCGATGTACCCTATGACGTACCCAACGGCACCCATATTTTTACCATCAATAAAATCAACATTGTCAAAAACTGGTTTCCTGTAGCAACTATCTACATCGCCATTACTGCGATGTGGCTAAGCGTCTTTTTATTAGAGGGGCTATTTCGAGTACATAAACTTTATCGCGATAATCAGCGGCATCATAAATCCCTTAAGATTTTAGAATCGAGATATAACGAATTGCAAAATGAGGCGAACCAAGATGCGCTCACCAAGGTGTATAACCGTCGGGGTTTAGATCATGTCATTGAAATTATTTTCAGCACACAAAAAGGCGCAAATCTATGCATCGCCGTTTTGGATATCGATCACTTTAAACAAGTTAATGATACATTCGGCCACGATACTGGTGACATCATATTAGAACAGGTTGCACAGCGCATTACCGCCAACCTGAGTAACGACCTTATTCTTGGGCGGTGGGGCGGCGAAGAGTTTCTACTCATTAACCCCAATAGCAACTTGGAGCAGCTGACCCTGCTTACGCATAAAATTCGCAGCATCATTGCCGACACGCCGTTTAAATCGCTCAAGCAAGCACACCAGGTTACTGTCAGTATTGGCTGCACGGCCGTGCGAAATCAAGAAACGTTTTCCCAGGCTTTTGGTCGCGCCGACCAAGCACTGTACTCCGCCAAAGAGCAAGGACGGAACACGGTCTGCTCAACCCGGTAGTCGTTCAGTTACGATAAAGCATGAATGCTTTAAATTGGTCTGCGGTATAGCACCGCGTAATGTATTAAAATACTGATGCCGTCAAAATAGAGCGCTGTCGCTTCATATAGCACCATTGCCCCAAGTCGGTCATAATCTAGCTAAAGGGTACTCAAGTTCAATAAAGAGGAACGTCTCATGCGCAAAGTTCTCACATCAATACGTCTGGCTGGGTTGCTCGCAGTCGTTGGTATCACTGCCGCCTCCTATGTGATTGCAGATAGCGTTTACAAATCCGTTGATGAAAATGGAAGAGTTACTTATTCCGACGCCCCCACAGGAACCAAAATTAACCCCGTCGACCTCCCTCAAATTAATACCACGCCACCCGTTAAAGCGAAAACATACAACTCGCCCGCACCGAAGCAACAAGCCGCCCAATACCGCGTAAGTATCACGTCACCGAGCAACGGAGCACAAATTCTAGCCGGACAACGAAACCTTACCGTCGCCGCTAATGTACAACCCGCTTTAGGCAATGGCTACAGCGCTCAGCTGTATATGAATAACAGCCCTTATGGCGGCGCCCAAACCAGTACCAGCTTTGTTATTACTGAGATCATGCGTGGTGAGCAACAGATCAGTGTTGCAATCCTAAGCCCCACCGGGAAAGTGGTTGCTCGCTCAGGTAGCATTAGCGTCTACGTTCTTAGGCCTGGCCGATAGTAGCTAACACCCCTAATTGCACCAAAAAGACACACTTCAGCTTCAACTTGGTGCCACCCTCTGCGATAATGCATCGCGGGGGCGCACCCAGACTTTTCCCATCAGCGACATCCCCGCTCTAATACAACAAAAAGAACAGCGTTTAGCGTTATCGTTCAGCCCCTGAGCAATCAACGGGCAGTTTGTTAATTTCAACAAACTGGTTTGATCCTTGCTAGTCTCGCTAGTATCAATGAGATCGTATTCCATGGCTGAACAACTACATTACAAACATATTTTAGATCGATTAGTCACTGCCGTGATCTTAGTCGATAGCGAGCTAAAGCTGTCCTACCTTAATAGTGCCGCAGAAGTATTGCTGTGCGTCAGTGGAGATCAAGTGATTGGCCGCTGCATTAGTCACTGCTTCGAAGAGCAAGACGGGGACCACAACCCATTGGCGCACGCTATTGCCAGCAACAATCCATACACGAAACGTCACGCAAAGTGGCGCCTACATAACGGCAATGAAATTACCGTCGACTATTCGGTAGACCCCAGTGCGGATGGCAACAGCCTTGTTATCGAAGTGCAGCCCCTTGACCGCCTCATCCGCATAAGCAAAGACGAAGCTATGCTATCGGCACAAGAAACCTCCCGTAATTTAATTCGTAGCATGGCGCACGAAATTAAGAACCCTTTGGGCGGAATTCGCGGAGCCGCTCAATTGCTCGGCCGGGAATTCGGCGAGTCCGATTTATCGGAATACACACGCATTATTATTGAAGAAACAGACCGCCTAAGGGACTTAGTCGACCGCATGCTTGGCCCACGGATTCCGGCAGAGCGCAAACCCGTTAACGTTCACGACATACTTGAGCATGTCGCCTCGGTTATCGATGTAGAAGCAGGTCATACCGTCAATATTCAACGCGATTATGACCCCAGCATTCCAAGTCTGATCGGGGATAGAGGGCAACTTATTCAATCACTGCTCAACATAAGCCGTAATGCACTTCAAGCCCTTATGGAAAGCAGCACCCCGTCACCGCAAATTAAAATGATAACCCGCGTTCAACGCCGCTTTACGATTGGCCGCCAACACCACCCGCTGGTTGCCAGAGTAGAAATACAGGATAACGGCCCGGGAATCCCTCCCGAACTCATCAGCAATATCTTTTTCCCTATGATTACTGGGCGAGCAGAAGGTACCGGGCTTGGGCTCGCCATAACGCAAAACCTCATTAGTCTGCACGGGGGCCTGGTCGAATGCCGAAGCGAACCGGGCAAAACAGAATTCACGCTATATTTACCCTTGGATAAACACTATGCAGAAGCCTAACTACGTTTGGATTATTGACGACGATAAATCGATTCGCTGGGTGCTAGAAAAGGCTCTACAGCAAGCAGGCATCACCACGGAAAGCTTTGAAAGCGCCGACAGAGCACTCAGCCGTCTTAAAATAGAGCAGCCCGACGCTATCATAAGCGACGTGCGCATGCCCGGCACCGATGGCCTTACACTACTATCGTTATTACAGAAAGATTTCCCCGGCCTTCCTGTTGTTATCATCACCGCACACTCAGACCTCGATAGCGCAGTATCAGCCTATCAAGGCGGGGCTTTTGAATACCTTCCAAAGCCGTTTGATATTGATGAAGCCGTTGCCGTAACTCAGCGCGCCTTGGCTCATACGCAAGAGCAGCAACAGGCAACCCCGGTGCAAAGCCCCCCAGAAGCCACCAAAGATATTATTGGTGAAGCACCCGCGATGCAGGAGGTTTTCCGAGCTATTGGGCGATTATCTCAATCCAATATTACCGTGCTAATCAACGGCGAGTCCGGTACCGGGAAGGAGCTCGTTGCCCATGCGCTACACACCCATAGCCCGCGTAAAGGCGGGCAATTTATTGCGCTTAACATGGCGGCGATTCCTCGCGACCTGATTGAATCCGAATTGTTTGGGCACGAAAAAGGCGCCTTTACCGGAGCCGGAGGCTTGCGCCAGGGTCGCTTCCAACAAGCGGATGGCGGCACTTTATTTTTAGATGAAATTGGCGATATGCCAGCCGAAACACAAACCCGCTTACTCCGAGTATTGGCTGATGGTGAATTTTATCGTGTCGGCGGCCACACCCCGATAAAAGTTGATGTGCGCATTATTGCCGCAACCCATCAAGACTTAGAGCAACTCGTTGAAGAAAACCGTTTCCGCGAAGATTTATTCCATCGCCTAAACGTGATTCGCGTGCATCTACCGAAGCTAGCAGAACGCAGTGAAGATATCCCCAGCCTTGCGCGACACTTTTTAAGCTCCGCCGCTAAAGAGCTCGGAGTAGAACCCAAGATCTTAACCAAAGAAGCTGAGCAATACCTTGCTAACTTGCGCTGGCCTGGGAACGTAAGGCAACTTGAAAACACGTGTCGCTGGATTACCGTTATGGCCTCCGGCCGCGAAGTACACGTTCAAGATTTACCCCCCGAGCTTATGGAGCGAAAAGATGCGCAAGCACCGGCAGGCGATTGGGACAAGGCTTTGCGACAATGGGCTGACCAATGCCTTGCTCGCGGTGAACACGACATTCTAAGCGAAGCAGTACCTACGTTTGAAAGAGCCCTTATCGAAACCGCTCTCAAACATACCGCAGGCCGCAAGCGAGATGCCGCCAACCTATTAGGTTGGGGCAGAAACACCCTGACACGAAAATTAAAAGAATTGGGAATGTCCGAGCCGGACAACGAGGACAGCGAAGCTTCAGCATAATGTTAGGGACGAGGCAGTAATACTTTATCCAATAATACTGGCTTCCTGTTTCCTCAGCTGCGTTGCTCGAAGC
>NZ_CEXWTU010000108.1:0-15599 GCF_982758155.1 Marinagarivorans sp.
ATATTTGCAATAGCCGGCTATTACTCCATATTTTCGCCTCGTCAAGCAAGCACCCCAAAACCCAAATTCCAGCAACTTATTTCAGTGCACGCCCCTTAGCCTCAACAGAACCCATAAAGACAGCGCTAAAAATAGTGATTGTGTCGTTCAAAAAAAGAAGGGCGCGATTCCACTTAGCTTCCTACAGGGGTGTTGCTTTAAAGATATACCGCTCGATTACGCCCCTCACTTTTAGCTTGATAAAGCGCTTCATCCGCACGTTTGAAGCCCTTATCCAGGCCTTCACCTTCGGCAAATAACGTCATACCAATACTAACCGTGACACTTAAGCCATCCATTACGCCACCGAAACTAGCCAGCCCAACAGACTCGCGCACCTTCTCGGCTATCGCGTGAATAATTTCTTTATCCACATTGGGGCACACCAATAAAAACTCTTCGCCACCCCAACGCGCAAGAATGTCACTACGCCGAACGGTGTGCCGCAAAACATCCACCACGCCTTTTAATATTTGATCACCGCGATCGTGGCCATAGCTATCATTAACCCGCTTAAAATGATCAATATCAATGACTAATAAACCCGTAATGTCTGCAGGTGCGGATTGTTCAAATAAATCATTAATCGCTTGGTGCATCCCTAAACGATTCAATATGCCGGTTAGGGAATCTTCTCGAGACAAGCGCCTATAATGATTCCGTTTACCGCGCAGGTGTATGTAGTTAGCAATCCAACCGCCACACAAAATCAACACTAAGGCATAACCCAGAAAAGCCCAGTGGGATAACCACGGGGCAGCTTTCATGGTTATCGGCAAAGGCCGCGACGCCATCCAGTCGCCCCCTTTGCGCTTCGCTCGCACTTTAAATTGATATTCGCCGGGCGGTAAATTGGTATAGGTTGCCGTGCGGCTATCACTGACAGCGCGCCAAGCATTATCAAAACCATCGAGTCGGTAAGCAAAACTCAGCGTGGATGTGTCACGGAAATTAAGCGCCGTAAACGATAACGCGATCATGCTATCTTCGTAATGCAAATTAATCTCAGGGAGGAATAACGTACTGATATTCAGCGGGTAAGTTCCTGGCGACACCCTCTCGTTTAGCAAGCTAAAGCTTGTAGTATATAAAGGAAAATTACTGTCCTCCGGCTGTAGGTCTTCGGGTTTAAAACGATTTAAACCCTCGGCCCCACCAATATAAAAGAAGCCATCGGCACCTTTTATAAACGCATTGCGGTTAAAGTTATTACCCGTTAGACCACTATCATGCGTAAAGACCGTTAGCGCGAGTGTTGCGGGGTCGATCAAAACCAAGCCGTTCGTGGTAGCAATCCACATTCGACCAAGAGGGTCATCCAATATAGCCGAAGCCGTTAAGCCCGGCATGCCCTCTTTGCGACCAAAGTGCTTAATTAAGTCACCCTCTGCCGTCAACCAAAAAACCCCTTGGTCTTGCGTCCCGACCCAAACCGATTCATCGTGGCTTTCAAACAGGGCTGTTATGCGCTTGCTCAGGGCCACGCCTTCCTCGTTGCCGATCAACCAATGTTTAAAACCTTTTTCCGTACTAATAAATTCATCCAGACCGCCATGGGTACCCAATAAAATACTCCCCTTTTTACGCTCAATAATTCGCCAAATAAAATCGTGGGAAATACTGTTTGGGCTACCACTCACCGCCTGATAATGCTCAACGTTAGTGCCATCTTTAGCTAAGCGCATAAGGCCATTCAGTTCACTGGCCAACCAAATACTGCCGTCTTTGGCGTTCAGAATATCCCAAATAAACCGGCTATTATCAATAACTTCAGGAAGCTGGCCCTGCGTTAAAGGCGTGATTTTTCCGGTCGGAATATCTAACGCGGCAAGCCCTCGGGACCAAGTTCCTAACCATAGCGTTCGCTCGTCCATGGTCGCTATCGACAACACAGCCTTAGCGGGAAGGTCGGTATTGTTTAAGGTGTAGCGCTTAATTTCACCGGTTTGAGTATTCAGTGCATTTAAGCCATCTTCCGTGCCGACCCATAAAATTGCATTTTTCCCCTGATGTAAAGCTAATATCGAGCTATGACTAAGGCTATTAATCTCTTCAGGGTTGTGGCGGTAAGTTTGAATGCGCTTTTTAGTGTGGCTAAAAAAGCTTACACCGCGATCAAAAGTGCCCACCCACATATCGCGATTGGCATCTTCAAAGATAACGCGCGCCTGATCCGACACTAAAGAACTGGTATCGTGCGGGCGATGCCGCTCGGTATAAAAACGTTGATGGCGCTCATCAAACTGTGCGATACCGCCTTGGTCCATGGCCGTCCAAATGACATTATCTTGATCTTCGTAAATATCCCAGACCACATCACTAACAAAACCTTTAGCCCCATAAGCCTGCTGATTATAATTTGCCACCGGCTCACCGTCCGCCGTAAACACACTAATACCCCCGCCATAGGTTCCCACCCACATTCGATGCTGGCTATCCATAAACAACGTTTTTACTCTATCGCTGACCAAACCCACAACGGCATTACCGGTTTGCGTCTCATCGTGCTGAATATGCTGTACCACCCCGTGCATGGGGTGGTAGCGAAAGACACCATTAAAAGCAGTGGCAATCCATAAATAACCACGACCATCCATAAACAGGTCTACCACGGTGCTGTTACGATATGCGGCATCACGGCTCACGAATTGAATAGGTTTTAAACGCCTGTCGCTCCCATCAAATAAGAATAAGCCAGACCATCCGCCTACATACAGGCGGCCATTGTGGTCAAAAGCCAGTGCCTGCATCGATGATCCATCAGACGGTTGGCTAGGCCAAGAAAAGTCACAATCGAAGTCTTCGGTCATATCCACATAACGACACAAGCCAGACTCCGTCGCCACCCACAGCCGCCCCTCTGCATCCACTTCAACTTTGCGAATATAGCTACTTCGAAGGCTGCGGAGGTTGCCTGCTTGATGCTCAAAAACACGAAGGTCATGGCCATCATAACGACCAAGCCCTACTTCGCCGCCCAGCCAAATAAAACCATGCCGATCTTGCGCAATAGAATTAATACCGCCGAGTTGGCGAACCTGCTCATTCGTTAACGGGTTTTTAAAGGACATATCGGCAAGCGCAGGCATCGCGACAACCGCACCCAGGAAGGTGATAAACGGACAGCAAAGCGCGATCGTCAATAAGCCAAATAACTGGCGGACCCAGCCTTTATCTTTTTTATTTTTCAGTTTCGACAAAAATATTACTCAATAAAATCTACTGCGAACAATGCTCAAGCAACTAGCCCTTTTTAATCGCATGGCCCATAGCCAATACGTGTTTTTCGCCACGCACAAAGGGGCTACTAAATTAAGGGTAGTTGAGTTTTGCTCAGAAATTACCAAAGCCAACGCTCATGGAACAAGTCCCTAATGCACTGCCAACCCATGACAGCACTAAAACGCCAGCAGTGCCAAGACGCTGCGGCACGCGATTACATTTGCTTACATTTTTATCCTTGTCCTGAATACGCTAGCTCACAATACTGTACGCCCAAGCCTACCCCATCACTGCCTGCAGGGCGAGCACCAACAGCCGGGTTAAAGACATGGGACACAGATATGGGAGTCTTTAAAGTGCGGGTTTAGCAACACCCTACGTCTTACCAACATATTCAGCCTTTATGACAAACAAGCTGCAACTTTTTACCCACCGGGGCGTATAGGTAACACAGTTGTAAGAATGGAGACTTAAGATCAGTTTTCATACGCATTGAAAAGTCATAAATTGATCAAAGGAAAACAACAAGGACACCTAAGGGGCGAGGTAATAATAGTTTATCCAATTAGGCGAAGATATCGGCTTTCTTATCGAGGCGCTTAAAGGGGCGCATGCCTTGGCATGTAACGCTTTGAGCAACGAAGGTAAGGATGTCGATATCAAGCATTAGTGGATGAAATATTGCTTCCTAGTCCCTAACGATAGGTTTACAACAGGAAGTGATAGAAGCAGCAAGGTTAGGAAGCCCACGCCAAAGGAAACAGGCGAACCAGCCCCACTAAGGAATCGAAAACCACGGATGACGTCAAACCACAGGAAGGAATACCGCTAGGAAGCGAAGAAAAAGGAAGAACACCCCAGTAGATACTGGGTTTAACCAGGACCGGCAGGCAGGAAGCCGCCACGGCAACGGAGCTTGCCCGACTTCGCCATAGGATGCGCGAAACAAGGAGAACTATTCAGGGATAGCCAGCATGAAGCTCAAGGTCGTCGCGCCCCCCAATCACAGTTCATTTGAACTCGATGCCTCGATTTTAAATGGCTGCTTTGCGACAGAAGGCCACATTTTGCACCAAGGAAGGTGCCTATATTCACATCGATTGTCAGACGCAACCTCCTAACCCGCCCGACAGGCTATAATGCCCTCTTACGCAGCTCTGCGGTCCCAATTTAGGTAGTTATCGTGTCCAGCATTTTAGACTTACAGCTTCACCCCCGCCTTCAAAAAGCCATTGATAAACTCGGCTTTACCGAAGCCACCGACGTGCAAATACGCGCTATACCTGCCGCACGCGAAGGCCGCGACCTTATGGTATCGGCCAAAACAGGCGGCGGTAAAACAGCCGCATTCTTGTTACCAATGCTCGAACGCTTTCTGGCCGAGGACCGCCCCCGCTCCAGCACCCGCGGGCTTATTCTGCTACCCACCCGTGAACTGGCCCTGCAAACCCAGCAAGCCTTCCAAGACATGGCGGCCTTCACGCATTTAAAGTGCGGGCTCATCATGGGCGGCGAAGCGTATAAACACCAAGTCGCTAACATCCGCAAAAACCCCGAAGTTATCATTGCCACCCCCGGCCGCTTGGTCGAACATATCGAAAAGGGCAATGTGGATTTCAGCGATCTTGAAGTGTTAGTGCTAGATGAAGCCGACCGCATGCTGGACATGGGTTTTGCCGAAGATATGCACACCATCGCGATGCGCTGCGCCGTAGAGCGCCAAACCTTACTGTTTTCGGCAACCCTTAAGCACTTGGGCATTAACGAAATCAGCAAGCAGTTAAAAGAGCCCACTCGCCTCGAAATCGACCGCATGTCCCACGGCCATAGCAATATTGTGCAAGAGCGCATCTATGCCGACGACGATAAACATAAAGCCAATATCATCGCCGCACTGATCACAGAAGAAAACCCACAGCGCGTGATGATCTTCTGTAAAACCCGCGAGCAATCCGAGCGTTTAAGCCACGTACTTAACTATAAAAAGTTTAAGTCGGGCTATATTCACGGCGAGCTGAGCCAAAGCCTGCGCAAGCAAATCCTTAACCAGTTTAAAGACGACAAACTTCAGATTATTGTCGCCACCGATGTTGCCGCCCGTGGCTTGGATATTAAACACGTGGATTTGGTGATTAACTTTACCGTGGCCCATTCCGGCGACGACCACGTGCACCGCATTGGCCGCACCGGCCGCTCTGATGCCAGCGGCAAAGCCGTAACCCTAGTAGCCGCGCCCGACTATAATTTGATGTCCAGCATCGAGCGCTACCTAAAAATTCGCCTAACCTTGCGCAAAATTAAAGGGCAAGAAGGCAATTACAGCGGCCCGAAAAAAGTAAAAGCCTCAGGTAAAATCGCCAGCACTAAAAAACGCAAACCTACCGGCAAAACCGGCGCGGGCAAAAAACCCAAGAAAAAAGCAGGCGCAAAAGTAGCGCCCTCACGCAAAGATGCCATGAGCACCTCCGGTGACGGTTCGGCACCGTTAAAGCGTAAAAAATAATCTCGCTATTTGGGGGGCATGAAGCAAACGAATAATGAAGAAGTAACAACCCTAAAAAAGGCGGCCTAAATAGGCCGCCTTTTTTATACTTTAATTGTGAGTGGAGGGCTAAATCTCGCCTAAAGCGGAAAAGCATTCGCTTTAGGCGAGGCAATAATAGTTTGTCCAATTAGGAAAGAGGGCCTGAAGGAAGCCGGTGGTAAGCATTATTGGCCAAAGTATTTTTCCTCGGCCCTTATGACCTAGCAACCATACATTCCGCGAGCGGTATCAGGGGGGGCTAGCGATAAAATTAACTTTCTGAACTTGGTCATACCGCATTCCAATAAACAGCTCTCATTTAAGTATAGAAAAATTACCTTTTAACACGAGACCGTTACTCGGAGTTTGGGGCACCAGATTATTGGCACCAATGAGGGGGCAGTCAAGGCCGGGGAAAGCGAAACGGATAAAGGGTATATTTTGGCGCCCACCCCCTCTTTTGTGTAGTGACGAACTCCTGTGCTGCTGTAAACACTACCCCATTAAATAACGCGCTATATAATATAACCTCTTTGGCGCTATTGTAATAACGCCATCAATGGTCACCTAATAGGATACCCAATGAAACAAAAATTTTGTTTTTTACTTACCGCCCTTACCTTTATTTCCCTTCCAGCCTCTTCTGATGATTGCGGGTCAAATGATCGCGTTGAATTACCTTCATGTGTTACAGCGATTAAAGCGACAAATAGCAGCACCCTGTTAATTAACAATAATTGCCCCGGCTTAGTTACTGTTAAAGTTGATAAGTCAGGTTCCGATAGATTGTATATTATCCCTGGTAATACTGGGATGGGGCGACCTAAAGGTTGGGCAACGGGTTTTTCTCCAGACTCTCAACTCAAGTACGATGGTATTTTAAAAGCAAGCGGACCCTATCAAAATATTACGGACGTTAAATATTCGGAGGTTAATAAAGTATCCTGCTGCCCAAGATATTATGGTGATTGTAGTCAGTAAAAACTTGTTACTTTTAGAGTGACTGCCCCGTAGGTGCTAAAAAAGGCGGCCTAATTAGGTCGCCTTTTTTATACTTTCATTGTAAGTGCGGGCTAAGCTATAGAGTACTCTTGTGCGATTTAACCGCTCCCTCAATCGCACCGCTCTGGCCTCCACCTTTTACAATCCGGTTAAGCTATGAACTTCGGATTTAAATCCAAGCCGCCTTAATATCTACACCCATCATTACGATATCTATTTCGTAATGCTCTGTTTATGGAGCGGCTGGAGCGACACAAAAGCTACCCCAGCACGCGCACACTAAACTTTACTTCTTAACCCTCATATCCAAAGACAAATCTTTTGCCGCCTTAACACTCATCATTTCAATCAGGGTCATAGCATTTGATCCACCGTCAGATCCTTCGCCTGCGCCCATTTGTACTTCAGGCACCCACTTCTGCTTTTCGATAGCCTCGGCAAAACGCCCCATCACTTTCTCATAAGTTTCAAGTTTTTGCGCAAGCGCACCATCCGCTTCGATGACCAAACGTTTGTAGGCACCATCACCTTCACCACGCAAGATTTGCTCTTGTTTATACTCTACTGCCGCCAATTTCTTTTGCTCAGCTTCGAGTTTATACTGACGCGCTACTTCTACGCTTTTTTCAGCGGAGATAACCGCCACTTCTTTTTCTCGCTGCGCATCTACCACGGCTTGTTCTTTGACGACTTCCTTCTGGTATTTGGCCGTCATTACATTAGCCTTACCCTGCTCTTCCGAAGTAATTGCATCTTGCTTAGCACGCTCTGCATTAGCAATAGCTGTAATAATCGCCATAGTTGCTTCACGTTTTGTAGCAATTTGCTGCAATGTTTTTGGCTCGAAGTCCCAATCGGTTATCTGGAAACCGTTAACGTCAATACCATAATCGGCAAGATCGCTATCTAGATGCACGGGTAAACCGTCGCTGCCATAACTAATAACCGGAACATTTTTAGTGACTTTCTTGCCCGTACTCTCGTCTACCGTGGAGATTTTCTCGAGTCGAGTCTGAAATTTACCTTTCGATATTTGTTGACTCGACCACTGTGTATAAATACTTCGCTTCTCGGCATACGCTTCTTCGGAGCTCATTAAACCTGCGGTTAAGTTCATACCTTCTTCAGTGACAGATTTGATTAACTTTTGCGACACACCCCGATTAGATCGAAACGCTTTATGAAGATGTAACATAGTGATTTCATCACCAGGAAGCGTAAAACGCGCTTTACCGTAAACGGAGCCAGTACCACCATCTTGGTAGCGCACTGAGATACCGCTTTGGCTAATTGATGAGTCATAACCCGTCGAGGTTTTATCGTAGTCAAAGGTAATTACGTCGTTGTAAATTTCGGCAGTACCAAACCATTGCGGGTAAACACCGGGCGTGAATTTTACATAAAGTTTACCGGTGGGGTACTGCACTACGGTTCGGTGCCCTGCATCATTGATGCCGAAGGCCATAAAAAGCACGGCCAAGGCTCCTACGAACAGGACGCCTAATACGATTAGCTTAGCGGGAACTCTAGTCATTACTCTTTTCCTTAGTGTCATTTGAATTTATATTATTATCGGTACTGGTGGTGTTATGTTCGGTATTATGAGTATCCGTATTTTCTGACTTTAGTTCGTCCGTTGCGATACGCACCTCTTCCTGACGCGCTTTTTCTTCAGCGATTTCCAGCTCGATATCAGCTAAATCACCTTTAATAAAGGTATCACGCAACTCTTCTTCCTTTGTATCGCGAGCGAAATATTTCCTTAGCTCACGCACAAAGACAACCAACAAAAAGATCAATGTAAACAAGATGAATAATCTGATCATTTAATATCTCTCCCTAACAAAGTTGATAACAATACGTTAAATGAGCGCATTCTCAATAAAACCGCAGTTGATTGAAGTATTTTATATGATGAGTGTGGCATTAGGGACGAGGAAACAATATTTCATCCACTAATACTCGATCTCGACCTCCTTACCTTCGTTGCTCAAAGCGTTACATGCCCCGGCATGCGCCGCTTTAAGCGCCTCGATAAGAAAGCCGCTTCGATAACCGCTCCTGCGTTATTCTAACAACCTGCTTCCCTGCAGGCCCTCTTCGTCTAATTGGACAAACTATTATTGCCTCGCTCCTTAACACTTAAAAGTAAACCGCAGGGGCCTAGCGACACCAGCGGTTTTTGCGTTACCACTTTGCTAGTAGAACTTCACTACTACACTGCGCTGCTTATTTAACAGGGAACACTTGCTCGGTAAGGTAAGCCACATGCTTGGGTATCCTCAGCCCCGTTGGCCGCACCGTACGAATATGTTCGAGGGTTTGCTCCCAAGAGTAACCGAGGCGGGCCATCAAAATCGCACCAATCAAACTCGTACGGCCAGTACCACCCTTGCAATGCAACGCAATCGTTAACTTTTGCTCCAGCCAACGGTCAAGGGTCGCGAGCGACTCCTGCCAAGCCATATCGAAAGGCGCCTCTGGCGCTTGGTCATCCTCAACCGGCAAATGAACCCACTCCAGCCCTAACGCCTCACACTGGCTCGCGATGTCGGACACGGCGAAGCGTTCCAGGTCAGCCTGAGTCATCATAGTGATCAACGCATTAGCACCACCAGCTTTCAGCTCGGCCAAGGCTTCACTTACTGAATTGCCTTTGGTGCCAGGGCAAGGCGTGAAAATGAGCTGCCTTTGGCAGGGCAGCATTAGGGTATCGAACGGATGCATTGGCAGCTCCTCAGTTTTAAGAGCGGCCATTGTAACTAAAGCGGTGGCTCAACCAAAGCTGAGCGGCCTGACTTTTAGAGTGGCTCTCCTTATTCAATATGCCGCCCAATGGCACGTAAACTATGCTGTACTGCAGACCCCTACAGTAGGTGTAACTACTCAGGTAGGGTCGAAATGACGCTCCCCTAAAAGGCAAATTGATTGTTTTCTGGGCATTCAAGGTCTGCCCTGCAGGGATAGCAAGGGGGTGACAATGCAGGAGCACACTCTCTAGAACGCTTGCTAGTGCCCAAGGATCGGGACATGGATATCACTTATTAGAGCAACGCAGGAGCCGTTACCGCCGGCTTCAACGGCACAAAAAAATGATCAATTTGTTGGTATATTTGGCACGCCTGAGTAGTTACCAACAGTTAAGGCCGTTTATCAAAAATTGGGGTTTGTAGATCAGTTGTTGATAACTTGCTTAACGAGATCTCATAAATAATACGCTTACATTTATAACCTACTATATCGGTAAAACAACCTGCTACACCCTCTCCGATTATTGCTAAATGCATCAATTACCTTACAATCACCCTCACGTTGATGCCCAGTGGCAGGCTTATAAAAAGAGAATCATTGATGGATAGTTCAATATTAGAAGGCGTTTTACTCGCATATACAGCATCGCCCTCCTCATCACTCGCAAAGATCATTGTAAAAGCATATGTGGACGCCAAAGATATAGAGCGTGCAGCTCAATATCTTGAAGCTTTAGACACAGATTTAGAGCTTGAATTAGTGGCCGGGATATTAACGCTTGCGGTGCAAACTCAGCACAAAAACGCAGCGCTTAATATCTTTAGCCAATGCGAACACACGCCCAAGGCATTAATTCAATATTTACTAGATAAAGAACAGCGCCCCGGCGCAATAATGATCTATGCGGCAATCATTGAGTTCATACCCGAGTTAGCCAGTGATGAAGCCAACGACCTTATCCACCAAGCTGCCCCTACAGTAAAACCCAAGCTCCGAGTCATCGAAAAAAAAGATTACGCAGAGGTTACAGACTTAACTCGCTATAAAGAGGCCACAACAAACTTCGATGATGTGGTGGGCCTTAGTGATGTCAAAAAACAAATTCATAAAAAAATAATTTTACCCTTCCAAAAACCTTCACTATTTCAGCGTTTTAAAAAGAAGGCCGGTGGTGGGGTATTACTTTTTGGCCCGCCTGGTTGCGGTAAAACCTTACTGGCACGCGCAACAGCGGGCCAATGCAATGCGCAATTTTTTAACATTGAAGTTTCTGATGTCCTAGATATGTATATCGGAGAATCAGAACAAAAACTGCACGCTATTTTTGAAAAAGCACGCGCGCAAACCCCCAGCGTTTTGTTTTTTGATGAATTTGAAGCCCTAGCCGGTAAACGTGAGCACGCGAGGAATAGCTCCACTAGCAATACCATTAGTCAATTTTTAACCGAACTCGATGGTTTTGCCCAAAATAATCACGGCGTTCTGGTACTGGCTTCAACAAACGTCCCCTGGAATATTGACCCTGCTTTTTTACGGCCTGGGCGATTTGACCGTATGTTTTTTATACCGCCACCTGATGCGCAAGCGCGTTCGGCCATATTACAACACCATATGGATGGCCGCCCCTGCCAAGCCGACATCGACTTCACCTTTTTTGCTCAAAAAACAGGTGGATTCTCAGGGGCCGACCTCGCCAATCTAATCGAAATGGCCGCCGATGAGGCAATAGAAGATTCTATCGCGATGGAGGCAGAGCAAGATATTAATACAACGCACTTAAAAACAGCCCTTAAAGATTGCCGAGCAACAACAACTGAATGGCTCACAACCGCACGCAATTACGCACGCTACGCTAACGATGGCGGGCGTTACAATGACGTGATCGATTTCTTAAAAAAACACGGTAAATAAAATGAGTCACTCAACGACTTACGACATTATTGATGAGCCCAAACCTCATCTCCTAGCTAAATTAGTGGTCAACCCTACTTTCATTCTATTAGCGGCAATAATATTACCGTTTGTATTTTCGCTAACTACTTACTTACGTTTTGGCCTACCTTTTGGGTGGGTTATTTTAAACGCCTTTTGGATGGGCAGCCCCGCACGCTGGAAAACAGTCGTGATAGCCTCGATCGGTTATGCACTCACGATTGCACTGCCTTATATCGCAGTCTTTATTATTTTATTTTTTAATCTTCGTGATTATTTAAATATTACAATACCCTATATTCACATTGCCATTCAAGCACTGTTCTTTTTCACCTTATACTGGCTTGTTTTCACCCAGCAATCCGCCTACGGCATTCATGAATATCTAAAATCGATACGAGATTAATATGTCTAATAATGATTCCGATATGAACGACTTTAAAATGGCTCGTGCGCATTCACATTACAGCGCCGGCCGCCACCAGCAAGCTATTGATACTTTAAAGGAGCTACTGGGTCAATCACCCGACGATGCTGATGCTCACGCTTTACTTGCATTAAATCTATTGGAATGTGGTCGTATTACAGCGGCAGAATTTGAAATCACATTATCACTTAAAAAAAACCCCAACGAGCCCTATTTTCATTGGGTTTTAGGGCGAATATATATTTTAAAAAACAAGCCCAAGCAATCACTAATGAGCGCAGAGGAGTGTTTACGTTTAGACCCGGACTACTACATCGCCCACCTCTTAAAATACACGGCCTTCCAGCTTTTAGATCGGTTAGATGACGCACTGCAGGCAGTTGATGATGCGGCCAAAATTGAACCCAATAGTTCAGACGTAAAAATGGCATACATACGCTGCCATATCGCCAAAAACGAACGACTAAAAGCTGAGAAATTATGCCAAGAGCGACTAGAAGAAGATGCAGGGAATAATGATGCTAACGTTATAATGGGAGAAATCAAACTCGCCTTAGGCGATGTGGATGATGCCGAGTATCATGCCAAATATGTTATTTTTAACAACCCGAATTCAACAGAAGCCTTAGAGCTTTTGGCCAACATTAAACTACGTAAAAGCAAGCTAATGGGCTTATGGTGGTGGACCAACTCCAAACTGGCTCACATGAACCAGCTCAAATCAACCAGCATTTTAATCGCGGCCTTTGTACTCTTTACAGCACTTGCCCAAATCGTTAAAGATTTAGGCTATATCCCACTATCACAAGTTATTGGATACGCATGGCTTGGCATTGCAGCATATTCATGGATCGGAATTCCAGCATACTACCGCGCGCTAAAAAAAGAGCTTAGCCAGTTCGAATTTAACAAGGACTTTTGATCGACTCAATAAATACCTACTGCCGCAATATGCGGTGTAAGCGTTAATCCATTTAGGTCATCACAAGTGAGCTGGCCGCTTTTATTTAGAACTCTACTATGATGTTTATCTGGCCCTTTACTTGGAAGGATACATTCGCACACATCCCTCTCCGCCTATTTCATAACCGCTGGCTCATACTTCAACTCATTACTAAACGCCCAAAAGAAAAGCACCCGTAACAGCTCCAACATCCTAGGACAGGCACTCGTCAAATCAATCCGAGTATTATGGATAAATAAGATATATTCCACCCCTACGATCATTGAAACTTAACGCTCTGCTAAGGGGCCGGAGTGGCTTATTATGTTTTAACATTTTGCTGTAAAGACTTAATCTGTTTTCTGACAATTAGCAGCGGTATTATTCCTATCACACCAAAAGAACAATCTGCTAATCGCCACAAAAATGGAATTTCACGGATTGCTCCAAATACCATTGCGAATGGTATAACTAGTACACAAGATATGATGCCGAACTCTATAACCCATATGTTTCTTACCGGATCTCTGAGTGGGCCGATAAAAAGAATAGCTAACACAAAATGAGCGAATGCAAGCCAATCCGTACCATAAGCAATAAACGGATATTCACTATAGGTTTCAGCTAACCCTGTATAAATTCGTGTAACCCAAAAAGATAATCCAGGGACATATCCCTCCAAAGACGTACCCATCCCTAAATAGCGATTAGCCACGCCCATTTGCCACTCTAATGGAATGGCCGTAGCTCCACTAAGGAACATTCCCACGATAAAGAAATATAGCCAATACTTAATTTTTCGTTCAATGCTCAATTCTATATCCCAATATAAAAATTTGACGCTTTCAGAATCTGCGGCGTTGTAGTTGATTTTCTTATGAGAGTGTAGCGTTAAGCCACAAAAGGAGCAACGAAAAACCTGTCGCTGCATAAGCGCCAATCAACGAATAGATACTCGTCAAATCAGGGCATAGCCTTTGCAGTTTGTCGTATTGGACTTCTAAGTTAGTTTGATCATGAAAATATCTGATTAATAACCAAAGCTACTTAAAGTGAGTGCATGTCCCCCAAAATACTCTCGATTAAATATAGATATTGATGCCTAGCTTCTACAAACACAGCATCTTGAGCAACACTATCAAGCTTTGTTCGCTAAACGCAGGAAAAAACGCGCCGCTTAGTCCCAGCGATTTCAATTACAATTCTTCGGCACTAAAAACCATCACTCCTGTGTCAATAAATAACCCCAAGGCATTAGCTTTGGGGTTATTGCGTGTATTGGGTCTATGGGGAGGAGTTTCTTGATAGTAGAGGATGTCTAGTTTTTCTAATGCATTTAGGTGTCGTTATTTTTTAAGGGTGCCTATCCTGTATTATTAGATGAGCAGATGCGGCTAGTACCTGGGCTTGGCGTTTACCTAACAAGTATATTTATTTCTCTAAAATAGCATGCCTACTATCTAATTCTCTTTTTGGTACCTCTCCGGCAGTAATTTTTTTATACTGTTTCAATATGTATGCTTCTGCCAGTTTAGATCTCTGCTGAAATTCATCTTGCTTGGTAACATCCATATCTACTATCATTAACTTAGCTATTTTTTTCCACTTTTTAATGGATTTAGCTGATGTTTTCGTATCAACAGGTAATAACTGCACGTGAGCTTGATTCCACCCCATATCAACATCAAGTTCAACAATATACTCTTTGCCTGCTTCAACATTCGCCTCTAAAACAGAATAACGCTCAGAAAGGGCTAAAAAAATATGTTTACCAGGATTTACACGAACTTGAAAATAAGTACCTGAGGTTGTGCTACCTACGTAACCATCCTCGGACCAAATATCAAAAGGTACTTCACCTATAAGGTTTTCCATTCGATAAAAGTTAATAACAGCTGTTTTGTCATCCGCCTTTATACTTTTTTCTGTTTCTTTCATTACAGGAAATCCCAATAAAGAAGGATTCACCAATAAGTTATCGTAAGCATCATTCCTTCTAGGTTTACCAATATCTTTTGCTTTTTTAGTTTGCATTATCATAGATGCCCCAAGCTCAAAGCTAACTTCGTTCATCTCCCCTTTAGTGTAATCAATCTCTAAATATACTGTTTCACCTGGTTTATTATCAACTTTGGCGTAGCCAAAACCAGCCAGCCCTTGAACCATATGCAAAGAGTTTATACCTGAATCAAGTTTCAATAACGCATGAGAGCCATTAGATAAATCAGCCACTACATTTTCATTAGCAGCAACCCACGCTCCCCTAGCACCTCCTTGAAAATTTGAACCTCTAATAACATATACAAATGTTTGCTCTTGGGATGGAACGGCTTCAGGTTTAAACTGCTTAACTAAATCAGGTTCTATTTTATATGTTGTTGAACAAGCAGAGGTAAATAATACAATGCCTAATAATACGAAACTAACGGTATTTATGTTTTTAAAATTCAAAATTTTTTCCTTTTTTTTAAAATAACACAACAGCTGGACTCTATAGCACAATTGCCATATCAACGCCTGCAAGCATTCGCCCCAAAAGTCGCGGCCAGTATTTTTTGGTCGACGCTTTTTGGCGTCGAGTGATTTGCATTGTTGAACCAAGCCGCTACGCGGCAGATTAAAAGAGCTTCTCGCTCGGCCGATAGATTTCTTATCCCCATCATATTGATGGGGCCTCAAAAAGGAATCTACTATGAACAAGCGAGAAACTCAAAAATTTAACAAATACTATAGCAAATACCTTGAGACACTCAAGCTTC
>NZ_CEXWTU010000109.1:0-15594 GCF_982758155.1 Marinagarivorans sp.
CGAAGACCTCAGCCAATAACAACAAGCGGTCTTCTATCCACTGACGACGATGCTCGTAGTTTTGCCCTGTGTACTTATCTAGACCACACAAGAATGTTTTTCTGACACATCTACTGACACAGTGATAATAGGGCGTGGTATCTAACGAAACCTGGACTTTACGAGCCTTTGTCATGGTAATCACCTAGCGGCAGGGGGCAATACCTTAAGCCTAGCGGTTGATCACTTTTTGTCCAGAATTTAGAGTGTGTGTCCTGTTAGTTTCTGATACTTTGAGCCTAGCGGATGATCGTTTTTTGTCCAGAATTTAGAGTGTGTGTCCTATTAGTTTCTGTTAATTTTTCTACAGCAGAATTTAGAGTGTGTGTCCTGTTAGTTTCTGTTAATTTTTCTACAGCGAGTGCCTGACCCGCTATCTTCGCAGTCAGTCGCTTTGCTGCTGTTAAATTTAAGAGGTTATCTTTCTGAGTAATTAAGGCGGCGATCAAGATATGCCGCAGCTCGCTAGCACCACCTTCGCTTGCGAGATTTCGAGGCAGCAATACCTGATTTCTATTGGCATGCACAGGTTAACAAATCAATTTTTTACAGTGGATGATTTTAATAGTAAATAGAATTTAATCGCTTGCGATAAGCTGCTGATTGCGAAAGCTTCTGGGGTTCATGCCTGTGTGCAATTTAAAAGCTCTATTAAAGGCCGTACGGCTATTAAAACCTGATAGCCGCATAACCTCTTCAATACTGAGCTGTTTATGCTTGGATTGTAAAAGCTCTTTTGATTTCATAATACGGTAGCGGTTGACTTGATCAAAAAAGGTGGCTTTAAAATGTACCTTTAGAGATTCAGATAAGTCGGTGGGGTTAATGCCTGTGTGCTCACTGAGTGAACCAATGCTGAGGTTAGGCGTGAGGTAAATTTTATCGCTTTCAAAAGCGGTTGTAATTTTTTGTATGTAGTAAGGGTTGATGGGTGTTTCTGTATGCGAGCTCTCGTTATTGAGATCGTATTTGTACAAACTTGTATTGTCTGTGTTGTGATGATCTTGCGATAGAGCCCTACCCTTTGGATGCAGGACTAAGCGTGTATGAGCTTTAAATTGAATGATGGTTAATATCACAACAGAGGCAGCGATAACTGCCGTGCGTAGATTACCCAGTATAAATTGATAATATGGGTGATTCAGTTCGCCAACTACATTAGAGGTTGCTAGCCACCAGAGTAAAACGTTGAGGGCTGGAAGGCTCCAGGCTAATGCTGTTAAAAGTACGGCTGTACGTAAAAAGAGGTGCGTATATTGGGTGCAGACGTTAAGTGTTTTTGCGTTATCCGGCTTGCTGGACCGTAACAACCAAATGCTAGCAGATAAGTACACCATGGAAAGGATGATGGCGAGCGGGTGAAACTGGCCGTAATACACATTCCCTAAGGCGGCTTTGATGAGCTCTGGCCGGCTTAATAATAGGTTGGTTGATTGCGTTAGAGCAAAAGCGGTAAAGAAAGCCAGTGCAATAGAGGTCATTACCGCCAAGTGATAAATCATATCAATGGTGAGGTTGTTAGGGCTATAACGGTTTGTGTTGTTTCTATGCAATCGGACTAGGGTAAATAAAATGGGGCCTTGCAATAAGGCTAGGAACTTACCCAAGGTAAAAGCGAAAAAGAACGGGCGGGGGTTTTGTGCGCTAAAGAACAATGCTGTTGTGAGACTGCAATAAGCAATAATCACAAAAAATACAGCCCACAGTACGCTTTCAGGCGGGTGGCTTTTTTTAATGGCGAGCCCCGCTAAAACTATGCATGCAGCGGCTGTCAGCGTGAGGGTAAGTATAGTAAGCATGTTGGTAGCGACGGTTGTACCCGCGAGTTGAGTTAGTTGTTTTAATGACTATTTTTTATGCATTGTGTTAAGTCGGCCAAGGGTATTAGGCCATTCGGCATAGGGCAGATATAGGGCTTTAAGATAAGAGGCATTATTGTTAGACCGTTAGTGTTCAGAAACACTCTTGTTGTCACATTTGATATATATTTAATGACTTTAAATCGATGCTTTTTTCACTATTTTTTAAAAAGCTAAGGGGTTTTTCTTGTCTTTTATCATAGCGTACAATTTTTTTGGTGCTATGAGATTTTGGTTTTATGTTGTCCCGTTTTAAGATTTTTGTGTGGGTGGCGCTAATCGGGTCGTGTGTATATTGCCCGTTTTTTATGCCTGAGACACTGCGCACACCCAACCTAACCTTCTGATTTTTAATAAGATAAATCTATTTTCTTGTTCCGACTTTGACCGATTGATGATTGCTCGGTTTGTGTGCCCCATTAATATTGTATTCATTGCTATATTCCTTCAACGCCTTTCGCAAGCGGCCTTTTGGGCTGCGGCTTAACCGCCACGCTTGCTGGTGAGGTGTTTGTTTAATCGCGTTATAAAAATAAAAATTAACCGTATTGATTTAACGGTTTAAAGTCTCTGCGAGGAAAGGTTATGTTCAGAATGAAAGCGGTGATATCGATGGCGAGTGCACTTTTATTAAGTGCTTGTATGGGAGATGAAGACACAGCTGAATCATCTAGTGTTCAGAGCAGTGCATCATTGAGCGATGCGCCATTATCATCCACGAGTGCGATGTCGAGCGCAGCCGATGTGGCGGCTATTGATATTCCGAAACGCATACAATCGGAAGATTTTTCTCGCGCTAAAGACAATACACCCACTAATGAAGGAGGCTGTGGTACTGGTCCCGTTGACCAATACCCAGTACCGCAAGGCTTTTTGGGATTGTGTGATGTAGGAGGTATTGAGGCAGGGGAATGGCTTGAATATGATATTCGCGTGGCTGAAGCCGGGACTTACACATTTATCGTGAATGTTGCTGCGCCCAGTATCGATACTCGGCTGATACTGCATATTAACGGTGTTGAGATTGGCCAATTACAAACAGCCAATGATGCGGCAAAAAATTATGAACAATTATTACTGCCCAATATTGTACTGGAGGCTGGCACGCAAACATTACGTTTAAGCTTCACCTCCACAACCACATTGCTATTCAATTATGTAGAGGTAAATCTTGTTGAAGTGCCCTCTTCGAGTGAACAGACCAGTAGTACTATGTCGAGTGAGGGTTCTTCTACCTCCTCTGTTATGGATATGCCCTCATCGAGTGTGACTTCTTCAATAAGTCAGACATCTGTGTCATCGGCAGCGAGCTCCTCTGTCAGTATTGTGGGTGATATTGCCAATGGCCAAGATTTATATAAGGCCAAGTGTGCGGGTTGCCACGATGATTCTATCTCCCCCGTTCCTGGTACGGCGACACTTGGGGGCTTCCCTGGTTCCAATATTATTGATGAAAATGGTCAGTTTGCGTGTGAGCTTACCGTTTGTACTGATATGGCCGATTTAGCCGATTATATTACGCGTACCATGCCTTTTGGCTCTACCGCGAGTTGTGAGGATAGCTGTGCGTTGGATATTGCGCAGTACATCAGCCAAACCTTTGAACGCGATATGGCCGCACTTGATAAGGTAGCATTTGTAACGCGCTTTCCACGGTTAACGCATGTGCAGTGGCGTAATTCTATTAAAGATATTTTTGGTCTCACCAATGCCGAGGTCAATGTTGTGGCGCTGTCACCCGATGCGCCTGAAGGACATTACCAAAATAACGCACGGCGTACGTTTATTCGTCAGGAGCTATTAGCCGATTATGATACCGCGATTAAAATCATTGCCGAAACCCTCACACAGGATCGCGCAACAATAGCCAATTTTACCGGTGCACTACCGGCAACAGATATTGCTGCCGCGATTGTGAATAGTGTATCCCCCAAACTGTATCGCCGCCCTATTACAGGGGTTGAACGCACTGAATTAATCAACCTGTTTAATCAAGGGCGTGAGGCTTATGCCGCACTGGATGATCAAATAGTGGCCGGTACACGATTGCTATTAACCGGTTTGCTGCAGTCGCCGCACTTTTTATACCGTGTCGAAAAAAGCCAAGAGCTCGATGCTGTAGAAGGTTTGATCCCATTGAATGATTACGAAATAGCGGTGCGTTTATCGTATGCCATTTTAAACAGTACACCCGATACGGCCTTGATGGCTGCCGCCGAGAATGGCGAGTTAACCACACCCGAAGGCTTAGATACACAGATTAATAGGCTGTTATCAACGAATAAAGGCAAGGGCATGGTGCGAGATTTTCACGGGCAAACAGTGGGTACCGATAAGCTCTATAGCTTGATGAAAGACCCAGTGTTATACCCTGACTTTGATCCGAATATAGGTGGTGATATGGCGAATGCACTCAAGCGTTTTACGCAGGCGATTGTACATGATGATAACGGTTCTTTAAGGGATTTACTTTTAACCCCAACAGCCTTTGTTAACCCTAAGCTAGCGCCACTTTACGGGGTTGGCCCGGTGGGAGATGAAGGCTTAACTCGCGTTGATCTTAATGCCAATCAGCGCGCAGGTTTATTAACGCAGGTGGGGTTTTTAGCGCTGAATGCCTCGGAGAAAGAGTCAGACCCCATACATCGAGGCGTTTTTGTGCAAGAGCGCATGATTTGTCGCGCACTAGGTTCGCCGCCTAATAACGTGCCACCGGTACCCAATGTAGAAACACAAACTCAGCGCGAGCGCTTAGATCTTCATACTAAAACCTGCGGTGGTGTATGCCATGTAGGTTTAATTAACAACGCGGGCTTTGCATTAGAAGGTTACGGCGCTTTAGGCGAGGCGCGCACAAAAGATACTAACGGCTTTATGATTGATGCTATGTCGAGCCTTGTGCTTGATGGTGACGAAAAAGAGTATGACGGAGCGGTTGAGTTTAGCCAAGCGCTGGCGAACGCCAAAGAAACGCATGATTGTTACAGCACTCAATGGATCGAATATGCCTTGGGGCGCGATATTACCCCTTCTGATAAACCGCTTAAAGACGCACTAACTGAGCTTTCGTTTAGTGATAACCAACCGATTATTGATCTGATTAAAATGACGCTGCTGTCTGAAGCCTTTCGTTTTAGGGCAACAGATGATAAAGCGGGGGAATAGAGTGATGAAAAAAACAATTTTTGGTAAAAATAAAAATGTGACTCGCCGCTTAGTATTGAAAGGCATAGGGGGCGCGGCTTTAGGGATGCCCTTGCTCGAAAGCTTAACCCCTAAGGTGAGTGCTGCGAGTAACGGCAGCCCCAAATTTGCCATAGTAATAGCAACGGGTAATGGGGTTCAGCAAGAAGGGCCGCGCTTTAGTGAGGGTGGCGGCGCCTCGCAAACGGAGCCTGAATCTTTTTGGTTACGTGGCGGCAGTAAAGCGTTAACGCCACAAAACATGCGAGAAGACGATGACCGCTCGCTGAGTGTCTTACAAAACTATGCATCGGACATCAATATAATTGATGGAATGAATTATAAGGTGGGCTATAACGGCGCTTGTATTCATGCCAGTAATAGCTGCCAGCTGCTCACAGGCTCGAAGGTCACGCGTAACGGTAATGATAATCGTGCAACGTATATGTCAATTGATCAGCGTATTGCCGATGAACTTAATCCCACAGGCATTGGCCCTTTAACGGCTATTGCGGGGCCTTCTGATGGCAGCCTGACATCTTTCACAGCCAACGGCCAAACGCGCACAATGCAATCTAACCCGTTACGTAATTTCGAAAAGGTGATTGGCGGTGATGGTAGCGCGGGCGACTTGGATGCCTTAACGCGGCGCAATAAATATGTGAATGATTTACTGCGCGAGCAATTAGACACCTTGCAAAACGATCCTTGGTTAAGCACGCAAGACCGACAAAAAATTGAAGCCCATCGTGATCTTATACAAGACATTGAAGTACAGGCCTGCCAGTTGGAAAGCGAAGACTTAAAAAGCCGATTAGATACACATAATAGCAATGGCTGGCACCAGCGCCACGATCGCCAAATGCAAACCGCCGAACTGCACATAGATGTTATGGCGTTGGCGGCGGCTTGCGGTTATAGCTATGCCAGTGTATTACAGGTAGGACACTGGATAGACGTGGGTAAATATGATTTGGGTGGTGGAACAACGGTGAATAACTACCATTTAGTTTCTCATCGTGTAGAGGGCGATAACCCGCTAGAGGTTCATCGTAAAATGGACCGCTATATGCTCGAAAAAACCTATATCCGACTGTTGGATAAACTTAAAGAGCGTGACTTGTTGAATCAAGGCGTTGCGATATGGGCTAATCAACAAGCCAATGGGAATCACTTATTTAATCGCGTTCCGATTGTTTTGGGTGGAAATGCGGGTGGCTATTTAAAGACGGGGCAATACATTAAAAAAGAAACCTTTAATACTAAAATTTTGAATACGGTATTAACGGCAACTGGCGTACGTAAAGCCAATGGCGATCCGGTTAATGATTTTGGCAATCAAGATGCGTCGGTAAAAACCGGTTTATTTAATGACATTATTGCTTAGTTTTGGCTTGTTTAGCCTCGAGGAATCATTATGTTTAAAGGTAAAAAAAATCGCACACCTCATACGCTTTCGCGCCGTATAGTTTTAAAAGGATTGGGCGGGGTAACACTCGGCTTGCCTCTACTGGAAAGCCTTTCGCCTAATGCCTATGCAGAGACTAACGGTAATCCTAAATTTGTATTAGTGGTCGCTACAGGTAATGGAGTGAGACAAGAAGGCGCTCGTTTTGATCCTCAAAACCCTATGGGGGAAGGAATGTTAGTCGAGCCAGAAACATTTTGGCTGCGCGGCGGCTCAAAAGCATTAACGACGGCCAATATGCGTGAAGACAGCGACCGCAGCTTGAGTGTGCTGCAAGATTACGCGCGGGACCTCATTATAATCGATGGAATGAAGTATGCCGATGGCCTTAATGGTACATGCCTACATGCACTAAATAGTAGCAAGTTATTAACAGGTTCTAAATTGCGGGGAAATAATCGGCCTTCTCATATGTCGATAGACCAGCGTATTGCTGATGAACTAAACCCTGCAGGCGTAGGCCCGCTGACGGCCATTGCCGGTAAAGCCGAGGGCAGCTTGACGTCTTTTTCGGCCGATGGGACAACGCGCACGATGCAATCTAATCCGCTGCGTAATTTTCAAAAAGTGATTGGCGGCGCGGGCGAAGGCCTAGGGGATTTAGATGCCTTAACCCAGCGTAATAAATTTGTGAACGATTTATTACGCGACCAGCTCGATACGCTACAAAGTGCATCATGGTTGAGTGCTGCAGATAAGCGCAAAATAGAAGCTCATAGAGACTTGGTGCAAGATATTGAAATTCGCTCGTGCGAGCTAGCCAGTGAAGACTTGGAGAGCCGTTTAGAGGCGCATGATACTGGTGGCTTACATCAGCGAGCTGACCGCCAAATGCAAACAGCCCAATTACATATTGATGTGATGGCGCTTGCGGTAGCATGTGGCTATAGCCAAGTGGGTGTTTTACAAATCGGTGAGTTTTTGGATATGGGGAAATACGTGATTGACGGTTCAACCACGATCAATAATTTCCATCAAGTTTCACATAGAGTAGAAGGTAGTAACCCTTTAGAGGCGCATGAAAAAATGGATCGTTACTTTTTTCAAAAAGCATATTTACGATTATTGGATAAGCTTAAAGAGCGTGACTTAATTAATCAGGGTATGACTATTTGGGCAAATCAACAAGCCGATGGCAACCACTTGTTCGAGCGCGTACCTATGGTTATAGCGGGCTCTGCTGGGGGGTATTTAAAAACAGGGCAATGCGTTAAAAAAGAGATCTATAATCCTAAAATTTTAAATACAATACTGACAGCTAGTGGGGTAAGAAAGGCCAATGGCGCGCCGGTAGATGATTTTGGTAATCAACCTGATAGTGTTAAAAAAGGACTCTTTGATGATATTGTTGCGTAGAGGCGTATAAGCTAGGGGGTTGGTAGGCCGGTGGCTTTTTAATAACCACTGGCCTATAAATGAAAGGTATAGCGCTTGGCCGCTTGGGGTATAGGTTTGTTCAAAGACGTCATCTTGTGGTACGAGAGTAATATAAGAACACATTTCTGGCCCCCCCCTAGCTCTCAATCGTTATGGCCCAACACAAGAAACTAATGCCTTCCCAAGCACAAAAAATCAACTTACAGGGACACACGCCCAAAAATTCACAGAGAAAGCGAGCGCCTGTACCGCTATCTTTACCAAAACTGTCAAAGCTACAAGTATCCTTTTAACGGGTTTCGATAGTATCTGTGAATGCTATTGTTTAATGCCTTTTATGGGCTCTGGAGAAAGATCAGAATAAAGTTTTACCTCATATTGATCCATATTGTTTTTTTCTATAATGAAATAACTCAAGCTATTTTTGTAGTAAAAACTGTTGTTAGACATTGGGAGTACCTCTTGGCTATAACCTTTATCTTGCTGGGTATATAGCTTCCCACCGGACATAAAAAAGCGCCCTTCCCAATTAATATCCTTGAGCTTGTATCTCCCTAAAAGTGGTTGCACGGCAGATTCATTTAAGTTGACGGTTTTGAATGTGGGTAGTTTTAGGTTAAGTGCGGCGGCGATGAGATGACGGCTTATTAAAAAAGGGTTACCGCTGGATGAATTCTGTAAAACGGCAATGTATAAATCTTCTTTAGGAAGATATACCGCGTTAGATATAAACCCTGAGATAGCCCCAGCGTGTGAAACGGCATCGTACTTGTTGATTTTCTCTATCATTAAGCCAAAACCGTAATGAGAAAGTGAATCGTTGTTGAGCTTGAATGGCGTAATCATCTTTTTGTAGCTTTCTTGCGTAATCAACTTTCCTGAACGTAAGGCCTTAAACCAAATGTTTAAATCACTTGCTGTTGAAAGCAAAGAACCAGCAGCATGTGCCCATGACATATCAGTATGTAATGCATTAACAGGGCCCTGAGGGCCCATATCATAGCCACTTACTCGATTGAGGATGAGTTGATTGCCTGCGTAACGACTGGCACTCATACCCAATTTTTTAAATATTTTCTTTTCAATAAAGTCTGAATAAGAAATTCCGCTAGCGACTTCGATGATTTTTCCTAATAGAACATAACCTGTATTTGAGTATTGCATTGCCTCACCGGGTCGCCCTTTCATGGGGTGTTCCGCAAAGCGTATTAGCAAAGCATCTAGTTCTTGAGGAACTTGTATTTCTGTTTGTATTAAAACGGGATCCTCAGTGTAATTTGCTATGCCAGAGGTATGCGTTAAGAGGTGTTCAATAGTGACTTTATGACCTTCTGTAGGGAAATTTGGTACATATTTATGAATATTGTCTTTGATATTTAATTTCTTTTGCTCTTGCAGCATCATAATGGCAGCAGCGGTAAATTGTTTGGTGATCGATCCTAATTGAAATACGCTTTGGGGCGTAACAGCTACACTTAATTCCATGTTAGCTAAGCCGGCAGCACCTTCAAATAAAACCTGACCCTTTTGGCTGACAATCACCGCAGCACCAGGAGTATTTGGGTCTATATAGGTCTCTAGAATAGCTTGGTATTGATTCTGTTTTCTTTCTGCTGCAGTTGCAAAATGGTTCTCAAAGTTAAGCGATGTTTCACCGGCACATAGATGGCTAAAGCTTAAGCTGAGTAGGGCTAAGCTGAATAGTATGCTTTTCATGATTTTAATTTCCTTTCTTTGATCAAATTATATTCGAGCAAGTCCGTTAGGCGGGGGTTATTCTATGCTGTGCTATTAACGCTCATGGCATTGATGTTTTGCGCTTGGAAAAGTTCCCTGCGGCATAGCCATATTTTAGTATTTTGTTGCAGGGCAATATCCTTAACAAGGATCTACGCCAGTGTAGTGGTCAACCCATCTGGTCACGAACTTACAGGGACACACACCCTAAATTTCACAGAGTATCTTCTTTAGGTGACTGCAACGGTTTCGGGATTGATGACACGGAAGCTCGCTGACAAACAAACTCGCAGCCTAAGGGGCGAGGAGATAGCGAGTGCCTGTCCCGCCATTTTGTCCCGCCATTTTGAGAAGTACCTGCACCCCGCTATCTTCGTTAAAATAGAGAACGTTTTTTCGTACAATAACTTAGTACACTATAAAAATAAAAGCCGCTAATGTTAGCGGCTTTTATGCGCTGTGCGCAGGCCCGCATTAGCGGTGATCAGTTGCGCTACTCGGCCCGAGCAACCATTGTTTCTCTTGTTTATTCCAGTGAATATCCTGCCAGTGCTGGCTGTAAAAAGCAGACCAATTATTAAAGTCACCTAAGTCAAAATTACTGTGCTCAAGCATGGCGCTTTGAAGTATCGGGCGGATATCACGACGGACATATTTATGCAGGTAAGGCGCTTTTTTATCCAGCAACCAAATAATCCAGCGCAGAGCTGGCCGGTGCCCGCTAGTGGCAAGAGCAATGGATAACTCAACATCAACAGCACCGTTAAGAACACGTTGCTGCCAGTACTTAATAGTGCGTTTGCGCTCGCCTTGACGCCAGTTGGCGGGTTTTATTTTGAGCAGAGCTTGGACCGCTTGCTTTGGATTCCATTGTGCTAGTGTCTTTTTATCCTCTTGTAGGTATTGGCTAATAAAACGGCGGCTTCTGGAGTCACCAGCGTAACCTAATTGAGCAAACGTTGCGGCTAGATCCGTGCTGGTGTGTGGGCTTAGTGGCGCCAGCTCGTTGGCCAGCGCTAGGTAGCGAGCATGGATTGGCGCCATCCATAAGGCCACTTCGGGCGCCGAATGGGCTTCTTTGGCCAGCTTTTCGATCATTTCAAAATGATTACCGCAGTAGGTACATTCAGCCGCCATGATGATATCGAAATAATAAGGCCAGACATTGATAAGGTGCTGCCGCATTGCGTAGAAGTTGTTGTGGCCGCTGTTTTGACTGAGAGACCAACCGTCCCGAATCATACCCAGTAGCGTTAAAAACTTTACCACCTCAGGCTCGCTCAATGCTGGAGCGTTGAGCATCGCAAGGGCCTTGTTACGGTTTAGGCTGGTTGCTAGAAGCTCGCGGTAACTTTTGTTGCGGTATGCACCTTTGGCCACCAACAAGGGCTTGGCGGGTTCGGCTGTTCGTATCGACGCCAAAGGCTGGGGCAACCTCCGAAAACCAGGGCTTGAAGAGGCCTGAGCACTATAAGAGGCAGCCGGTACTGGCGCGATAACGGCCTCAGGGCGGACCGGTTCTACCACCGTATTATTGGGGCGAGGCGCTATTGAAAGATACCCCGCCAGTAGATAACCACCGCCAAAGGCACACAGCAAGGTTAGAGCAAAATTAAATGAGGCGGTTTTCATAGAACCTCCGATATTATAAATTCGGCTCCACTACGCGTTATTTTTTGCCCTGGATTACGATCAACCGTGTAATGCTGGCGGTTTTTTACGCGCTCGATGAGCGGCGCGCCCAGCAGCCCTTCCGTAAACACCGCCAAACCACAGGCGGCGCAATAAAAATGGTTGGGCTGTTCATTGTTATCGACAATATCCCCAATTAATAAGTACAGATAATATTCACTGCCCAAGCCTACGGCATCACTAAAATACGACGACATTCCTCGGTGGCTGCTCGGGGTTCCGGCAAGTTGTTTGATAAGCGCAATCGTTTGTTTACGCGTGGTGGTAAGTATGCCCGCGCGTTTGAGCGCGACAACACGGCGAGGGTCTATTCGGCGCTGGCCATCCAGGAATATACGATTGAGTTGATTTTTTTGCTCGGCTGTCATGCCAGTAAAAGCAAAAGCCAGATTGCGCAAGGAGATGCGCTCAGCGGCCAGCTTGGGGTTTGTGAAATTAAAAAAGGCATCAATGAAGGCATTTTGGGCCACTAGCTTGCCATCGCGCAGCCATAACGATAACAGTAGCTCCTCTTCTGTCAGCAGGAGTTTTTGTACATCCTGAATATGCTCTGGCCAATCGTGTAAATAACCATACTTTATTAGGTGGCCAAGCCGGCCGCGATCAAAATCACCGCTATTAAAAAGTCGGTAAATAGTGTTCGGGCTGTATTTGGCGATGTAAACATAAAAAGCCAACAACGGAGAGGTGGTACCTGTGACGGAATAGCGTCGGCCCATTTTAACCGATTTGAGCTGTTGCGATAATTGGAAAAAAGCCGGATCGCCCGCCTCTGCATCAGGAATCGACAGCGCCAAAACAGCATCAATATCGGCCATATTGGCGAGTGTCTTTTTATCCCAATCCCCCAAATACCACTGCTGGAGCGGATTGCGCATTAATGGCTGAAGTGCCGGTGCCGGCGTGACCTTGCGCGGTATCGGCGCGGATGCAACCTTGCTGGGCGTGGAGGCTGGGTTGAGGGCCGAGCTTAACGGATTCGTAGGCTGCACGACTAACAATGGCATATCGTGTAAACGGGCTTCAGTATGTTGGCGCTGATACAGAGCTGCGCCAGCCGCGAGGCATGCAACCAGTGCTGCAATTTGTAGTAAAGTCATGAGTGTCTATTATGTTAGTGGTTTGAGGTGATGCTAGGCATAAGGGGCTAAGATCGCGCGCCCTGCAAGAGCTGGCTTGCCCAACCAATACTTGATGATAACGATAAAAAGATCAATAGGCATTAAACCGCGCGAAATTTTATTGAAAATAATCAACGAAAATCATCGAGGCGTGCATGAAATCACTTCCCGTTTTTTAATTCCTGGGTACACGCTTGCCTTCGTTAAAAATATTTGCAATTACCGGCTATTACGCCATATTTTCGCCTCGTTAAGCAAGCACCCACAAACCCAAATTCCAGCAACTTATTCCGTGCTCGCCCCTAATAGCTTAAAATAGCTTGGACAGGCACTTACTTTAATTATGATTAATACAACGCCAGCCAACCGGGCCCCCTCTCAAATAATGTTTAAGTGTCGCAATTAACGCCCTAATGTCCGCCATTCCATTTATTAATAATAAAATATCAATAGGGGTATATAAGGGGCGTGCATGAAATAACTTCCCGTTTTTGAATTCCTGGGTGTACGCTTGCCTTCGTTAAAAATGTTTGCAATAGCCGGCTATTACGCCATATTTTCGCCTCGCCAAGTGTGCACCCACAAAACCAAATTCCAGCAACTTATTTCGTGCACGCCGCTAACACGGCATCTTATATTTCTATGGCCTTTATTGAGCCCGCCCAGACAATTTTAAAGGTACTCAATTATCGCGCCTTGCCTTTGATTTTTTTGCGGCCTTACTATCTGGGGAATGGTGCGACTGCTAGAATCAACTTTTACTCAGAACACTCTAAATTAACAGCCCGCAACACCAAAACTAAATAATTATTATAAAACCGGAGTCCTCTCAGTTGAATAAAAAACTTATAGTTAACGCGCTAAGCATAAGCCTGTGTGCTTTACCCCTGATAACACTGCCGACCTACGCGGCCGATATTATTACCAACGGCTCATTTGATGATGGCGCCCTTAGCTGGGAAGAACCGGGCTGGTGGGGAGTACCTGCGGGCTCAGGTATTTTTGAAATTGACACGCAAGGCCGCGCCTGTCTTACCGTTATTGACGAAGGCGGCAATACTTGGGGTGCACAATTGCGCCAAGGCGGCCTAAGCTTTACAACCGATAATGAATACACCTTAAGCTTTACCGTCTGGACCAGTGCGCCGGCCACTATTGACGCCGGCACCAGCATTGAGGCCCCCTGCTGTACCACCATTTTTGAAGAAGTGGCATTGGCAGTGGACGCCCCCTTAGACGGTGCGGGCTTGGCATACTCCAGCACCTTTACCGCGACTGCAGACAACAATGCGGCTTATCTCCGCTTTATGCTCGGTGGTGGCAACGTACCCGCGGGCGAGACCATCTGTTTCGATGATATCGCTATTGAAGATCCAAATTATGTAGAACCTGTAGTACTGCCCGTTGCCGCACAGGTGCAAGCTAGCCAACACGGTTATCTACCCAGTTTTGCCAAACGTGCTACCTATGTTGTGCCGGGCGATTCCACTGACCTAAGCAGTCCGCGCCTGTGGGCGTTAATGTCCGGTGACAGTCAAATTTCTGCTGGCGAAACCGTCGACCAAGGTTTTGATGAAGCCTCGGGGCAAGTTATTCACAGTATCGATTTTAGTGATATTACCCAAATAGGCAGTAACTACACTTTGGTGGTGACCGAAGGGGACATGACCGTTGTTAGCTACCCGTTCGATATCGCCAATGACCTATACGCCGATATGAAGAAGGAAGCCTTAGCGTACTTCTACCATAACCGTAGTGGCTCACCTATTTTAGAAGACGTTGTCACTGCCGAGTTTGCACGCGAAGCCGGCCACCAAGCAGACATGCAGGTTCCCTCTTTTGAGTGCCTAAGCAGCCCTGATCAGGGTGATGTTACCGCCACTTTAGCCAGCTTCGACGACACGGCCCTAAACTGCCGTACCAACGTTAATGGCTGGGGCGGCTGGTACGATGCCGGCGATCACGGTAAATATGTGGTTAATGGGGGCATCTCGGTCTGGACACTCATGAACCAGTACGAACGCTCAATTAGCCTAGGCTTAAATGCCGCCGAGTTTGGTGATGGCAGCCTTAAGCTTCCCGAGACTGAAGGCAATAACGGTACACCAGACATTCTTGACGAAGCCCGCTACCAAATGGAATGGATGCTGAAAATGCAAATTCCACAAGGTGAAGCCCAAGCCGGCATGGTGCATCATAAATTGGCCGATATTACCTGGAGCGGTTTACCGCTACGGCCATCACTCGCCACACAAGATCGCTTTTTATTCCCCGTTACCACTGCCGCCACTCTGAATGTCGCCGCCACGGCAGCCCAGTGTTCACGCGTATTTCGGCCCTTTGATACCGACTTTGCGGATCGCTGTTTAAGCGCTGCCAAAGCCGCCTATACCGCAGCACTGGCCAACCCAGCCATTCGAACGATTAACTGGTCTATTGGCAGTGGCGGTTATGGTGACGGTTACACCGTTGATGAGTTTTATTGGGCCAGCGCCGAGCTCTATGCCGCCACAGGGGACGCTAGCTATAAAGCCGATATGGTCGATTCCGTTTTTCACTTAACGGTAAATGGCGACGCGGATAGTTTTGCCACCCAATCATTAATGTCTTGGGCGAGTACGCACTTTTTAGGCACCATCTCTTTAGCCGTAGCCGGTATTGAGGACGAAGCCCTTAACGCGCAGGTAAAAGAAGTCATTATTGCGGCAGCCGATACGTTTGTTGCCGAAACGGAAAAAGGCTACGGCCTGCCTATGGCCGGAACCTCGGTTGGGTGGGGCTCTAACTCGCTGGTCGTCAACAACATGATTGGCCTAGGCTTAGCCAATGATTTTACCTGCGATACCAAGTATGTGGATGCCATGCAGGTGAACATGAGCTACTTAATGGGCCGCAACCCGTTAGCGCAATCGTACATTACCGGTTATGGCGAAAAAGCCACCAGCCAGCCTCACCACCGTTTCTGGGCAAACGTACTCGACGATACCTTCCCCAGCGTGCCCAGTGGTGTGCTAGCTGGCGGCCCAAATCCCGCCTTACAAGACCCAGTGTCTGCAGCGGCAGTGAGCGGCTGCGCGCCACTCAAATGTTATGTAGATGATATTCAGGGGTGGTCCAC
>NZ_CEXWTU010000110.1:0-15518 GCF_982758155.1 Marinagarivorans sp.
ATTTGCGCGGTGCTTTGGGTATGGCGGAGTATTGGCGCTGTGTTCAGCAAAACCACCCTGGATACGATGCTGTGGTTATTGCCGCCGGTACAGGCGCGAGTTTGGCCGGCATTATGGCTGCGAGCCAAGCTCCAGTAGCGGTGCATGGGCTGCTTATGCTCAAAGGTAGCGCGAAGCTTAATCGACAATATTGTCGTCATGTGCTGGCAATGGCGCATGCCTTACGGTGCAGACTGGCACCAAACTCTCTCACAAAAGAATTACCCAAAAAAGAATTACAAGCAAAAGAGTTGCAGGCAAAAGAGTTAAAAAGAAAGAGCTGTCGTGCAGCACACCCGATAAGTTGGCAGCTACACACCGACCTGCACCAAGGCGGCTACGGCCCAGCAAAGGGCGATAATGCCGAGGCTATTTTGCGGTTAAGTGCTTCGACGGGCATTCCCTTGGACCCGGTATATACGGGAAAAATGCTGTGTGGTGTATTGGCACTAGCCGAGCAGGGTACGTGGCCCCCTGGCCAGCGAGTGCTATTAATTCATTCGGGTGGGCTACAAGGCGGGCGCAGTTTGTCGGTGCCAGCGGCAGGTGAGCATGACTGATTCAGCGATGTATTCTTTGGCGCAAGAGATGGCGCTGCAGTCCTTAGTGCCGCTCAAGGCGATGCTACCCGAGTATCGTGCCGATGTACTTTCGGGTGCTCAGGTACAGCACATCTATGCGGGCCAGCGTTTGTTCGAACAAGATGTTTTTGATGGTAAGCACATTTATCTTTTGCGCGGCGGTGTGGAGCTGCAGTTTAGCTCAGGCTTAATGCTAAAAGTTTTACATACCGATGCGGCTGCCCATTACCCTTTGGCGCACGTGCAACCTAGGGGTTGCAGGGCACTAGCGGCGAGCGACTGCGTTATTTTACGGCTCGATTCCGGCGATTTGGACCGCGCGATAGCGTGCAGTCAAGTATTGCAGTATGCCGAGCATGACCTAGAGCGAAGCTTTGCTCAAACGCCTTTGCCCGATTGGATGCGAACCGTTTTACATTCGGCACTTTTTAGGCAGGTGCCGGCTGTGAATGTTGAGCGTATTTTACGTTCCATGACCGAGCTACAAGTGCCTGCCGGGGAAACAATTATTTCGCAGGATGATGCCGGTAACTGTTGTTATTTTATGCGTGAGGGCAGTGCAACCATTACCCGCGAGATTGCCGGTCATTTGAATTTCGTGGCCAAGATCATGCCTGGGGCTTGTTTTGCTGAGGAAGTATTGTTGACTGCCTCGACTTACAGTGCGAGCGTTACAATGGATGAAGACGGCATTATCTTGCAGTTAGAGAGAGAGGCCTTTACTGCGCTACAGCAGAATCCGCCTATTACACAGTGGGATTACCCGCGCTTTGTGCGTGAGCAGCTCGCGAGTGATTTTGCTGAAACCACATGCTTGTTTGATATGCGTACAACTCAAGAGTATTTACAAGGGCACATCCCCGGCGCTATATCCCTACCATTGTCTGAACTGCATGCTGCGTTGCCTTATTTTGATAGCAAGAAAAACTACCTGTTTTGTTGTGATACGGGTAAGCGCTCTCAAGCGGCCACTCATTTGCTGGCGTCTCAATTTCGGGTTGCGATGCTGGCTTATGGTATTGATGATGAAAGCTGGCGGCCGATCGTAAGCTCTTTTGAACCTCGATACTTTACCAATGGCGGTGTACAAACACTCGTGGCGAGCCGTACGGATTAATCGTTATCTCGTGCTAGGATTAAATTCCTCTATAATCACTCTTTTATCAACTCTTGGATAAGCTACTTTTGTATGGTGATGAATCGTACAAAGCGGCCCTTGAGTTTCTGATGTAATTTAAAAGGCAAAATTCATGAGCGAATTTTCGTGTATCGGTCTAATTGGGCGCTTGGGTAGCGAAGCTGTCGCCTATTCATTGAAGCGTCTTGTGGCGTTTTTGAATGAACGCGGCGTAAAAGTGCTTCTCGATAATGAAACCGGTGCTGTTGTCCCTGATGCTAGCGTTACACGTGTGCGCCGAGAGCAGCTCCCAAGCTTGTGTGACCTTGTGATTGTAGTCGGAGGGGATGGTAGCCTGTTAGGTAGTGCTCGATTGATGGCGGGTACGGGCGTGCCGCTGCTGGGTATTAACCGGGGGCGCTTAGGTTTTCTTACGGATATCTCCCCTGATGAAATCGAGCTAAAAGTGGGGGAAGTCCTTGATGGTAGTTATGAGCGAGAGCAGCGTTTTTTATTGCAGGCGACAGTCGTTCGTAATCAGCAGGTTATTGGTCAATCGCTTGCGTTAAACGATGTGGTTTTGCATCCCGGTCAATTTATCCGCATGATTGATTTTGAATTGTATATTGATGACACCTTTGTTTATCGACAAAGCTCTGATGGGTTGATTATATCTACCCCCACGGGTTCTACCGCCTATGCTTTAAGTGGTGGTGGGCCGATTATGCATCCTTCACTCGATGCCCTTGTTTTAGTACCCATGAACCCGCATACCTTAAGTAGCCGGCCGATTGTTGTGTCGGGTGGGAGTGATATCCGCTTGGTAGTAGGCGAGCAGCGAGATGTTCATCCTCATGTAACCTGTGATGGACAGATACATATCGTGACGCAAACCGGTGACGTAGTGACTATTACCAAAAGCCCCGATTTACTGGATTTAATTCATCCCAAAGGGCATCGTTTTTATCAAGTTTGTCGCTCTAAGTTAGGTTGGGCTGCCCTGCAAGAGTCCGAAGGTTCAGCATTTAATGATTTTGAGAATTAGGTGGTAAGAGGTGAGTGAACAACGTAGTACTACACCGAATAGACAGCGAACAGAGCATGACAATCATTCACGATACGATGTGATTGGAGATGTACACGGTTGTGCTCAAACCTTGGTTAGGTTGCTAGAGCAGATGGGCTACCATAAAGATGATCAGGGGTTTTTCCATCCGACCCGAAAGACATTGTTTGTTGGCGATATTGTTGATCGTGGCCCCCGAGTACGAGAAGCGTTGCATATTGTTCGTGATATGTGTGAATCGGGCCAAGCTGAGTGCGTTCTGGGTAATCATGAGCTTTATGCGATTGCGTATTTCACGCTCTTAAATGATGGCGGTAATCTCCGTTATCTACGTCCGCACACGGCACATCACGATCGTTTAATTGCCGAGACCCTTGAGCAGTTCGAAGCCCATTCCCAAGATTGGGAATCAATGCTGACATGGTTTAGGACATTGCCGCTGTTTATAGAAAAACCCAAATTGAGGGTTGTGCATGCCTGCTGGGATGCTCCTTTAATTGCAGATTTCCACGAACAAAATCACACGGCCATAGTGGATGATGCCTTTATCCGTGCGTCCGAGAACCCGGAAGGTTTCGAGGCTGCGGTTTTGGGGCGCTTAACGCGAGGAACCTCAATGCACTTGCCGCCAGGCGTTGTTATTGTTGGACGCGACGGTGTAGATCGCAGTTTATTTCGCACACGTTTTTGGTCGCAAAATCCCAAGACCTATGCGGATGTTGTCTTTCAGCCAGACCCCTTGCCGGACTATCTTGTGAATACTCCCCTGAGCGATTCTGAAAGAGCGCGCCTTGTTCATTATAATCCTCACGAAAAACCGGTTTTTATCGGACACTATTGGCTGCAAGGAACGCCAAAAGCATTGCGTTCTAATGTGGCCTGTTTAGACTACAGTGCCGTAAAGTACGGAAAACTAGTCGCGTATCGCTTTGATGGGGAGCAACAACTGGATGATAGGAAATTTTGCTGGGTGTCTGTGGATAAGGCTGAATCGGCACGTTGAAGCAATGCTGAACAGATTTTCATGGGGAGCCTTTTAATGTCGGCCAAATGCGTGGCACGCTTTGCGTAAGATTTAGATTTATCCCTTTTAAATCAGGCTTTTCATCAGCACGGTATTATCCATCGCTTTACGGAAGAGCAGGGCGAACAATGGTTGTGGCTGGCAAACGAGACCCAGTTTGCGCAAGCGAAAACCTTAGTCGACGCCTTTGTGGTCGGCGAACTTGAGGTTCCTATTCCGACTAAAAAGGCCTCATCTTTCAATTTAGTGCAATGGCTAATGCGCTCCCCGGTCACGTGGTGTTTGATTATCTTGGGTGGCTTGGGTTACGCCTCGGTGGCTGGACCAATTGCGCTTCTGTATGAAAGCCTAACGTATACGCCGGTTAAAATTATAGGGACGAAAATTTTGGTTGATAAGTGGCTGTGGACCGAGCCTTGGCGGGTATTTACACCGGTTTTCTTACATTTTTCGATTGCCCATATCGTATTTAATGCCGCCGCAATGCTGCAAATAGGCAGCTGGATAGAGCGTTTATGGGGGCTGCGTTTTTATGTTCTGTTATGTATTGTTTCCGGTATTGCCGGCAATGTACTGCAGTACAGTTGGAGCGAAAGCCCTAGGTTTGGCGGCTTGTCTGGCATTGTGTTTGGATTATTTACATTCAATGGCGTGACGCAATATTTAAACCCTGAAAAAGTGTTTCCGTTACCTAAGGGCATGTATGTGATGTTAACGATATGGTTGGTGGCGGGCTTTACACCCTTTGTCGAACAAATTTTTGGTGTGCAAATGGGTAACGGTGCGCACCTTGGTGGAGCTGTTGCTGGGGCTATTTTAGCCCTTATTGTCAATAGGGCGGCGCTTCAAAAGCGTTTGTCGGCTGGCCGTTAAAAACGAATCTCTCGAATCATTAAACACACAATTGGCGAGTTCATGGATATCAATAATACGCTTGAAATTGAGACAATATTAGCGGCAATGTCACCAGAGGTTCATGCTCGCTTCCAAGAGGCGATTGCTCTTGGGCGCTGGCCTAATGGTGAGAAACTAACCGATGAGCAAAAAACAACCTGCATGAATGCCGTGATTGTTTATGAAAATCATTTTAAAGAGCCTACTGAGCGAACTGGTTTTGTGCCACCCAAAATAACGCCTTGTGATGATGAAGGCCATATTCATACTGAGGAAAAGCCGCTTAACTGGACCTAAGGGGCGAGTAAATAATACATTATCCACTAAAGCTTATATGTCCCTCTTTAGCGCCGATGAAGAGGGGCGACGTCTTTACCTAATGGGATAACTATTGTTGCCTCGATCCCACCTTAAGCCGCTTTTTGATGCTTGGTTTCAAATCCGTCTGTATAAATAATTAATAACCCAAATTCTGTAAGGTATTCTATGACTGTAAATACTCTAACAACCCAGGCTGAAAGTAATTCCCCGTCGACTATTTACTTGAAAGATTATTTGCCGCCATCTTTTCTTATCGAAAAAACGCACCTTACTTTTCGTTTAGATCCGAAAAAAACGGAAGTTACCGCGGTGTTGGATTGTGTTGCTAATCCAAAAGCGGAATCTAGCCGTTGTCTGAAATTACATGGCCAGGATTTAACGTTGGTGAGCTTACACTTGAATGGTGTTTTGCTTACAGCAAGTGATTATAGTGTCGAGGATGAAAGCTTAACGATTCACGAAGTTCCAGATAAATTCACCCTTATCTGTGTGAACCATATAGCGCCAGAAGCCAACACCTCACTAGAGGGGTTGTATAAGTCGCGCACCATGTATTGCACACAATGCGAAGCTGAAGGCTTTCGTAAAATCACCTATTACTTAGATCGACCTGATGTGCTGAGTGAATTTACCACCACGGTAATTGGTGATCAGCAACAATTCCCTGTGTTGCTATCTAACGGTAATTTAGTGGCTAACGAAGTCTTGGCTGAAGGCTTACACAGCGCGACATGGCATGATCCCTTTAAAAAACCGGCTTATTTATTTGCGTTAGTCGCAGGTGATTTACAGGTAGTTGATGATAAATTTACAACCTGCAGTGGCCGTAATGTCGCGTTAAAAATATTTGTCGAACCTAAAGATCTCGATAAGTGTGAGCATGCGATGCAGTCGTTAAAAAATGCCATGAAATGGGACGAAGAGGTTTATGGTCGCGAATACGATCTGGATATTTTTATGATCGTGGCTGTCGACGACTTTAATATGGGCGCAATGGAAAATAAGGGGTTGAATATTTTTAACACCTCCTGTGTTTTAGCTAACCCCAAAACGACAACGGATGCGGGTTTTGCTAGGGTGGAAGGGGTTGTTGCGCACGAATATTTCCATAACTGGTCGGGCAACCGGGTGACGTGTCGAGATTGGTTTCAGTTGAGTTTGAAAGAAGGCTTTACGGTTTTTAGAGACGAGGAATTTTCGTCTGATATGGGCTCGCGTACGGTAAAGCGCGTGGAAGATGTGAGCGTAATGCGCACACTTCAGTTCGCGGAAGACGGCGGTCCAATGGCGCACCCCGTGCAGCCGGCCTCTTTTATGGAAATTTCTAATTTCTATACACTCACCATTTACGAGAAAGGCGCTGAAGTGGTGCGTATGTACCACACTTTATTAGGGCCTGAATTATTCAGGCAGGGCACCGATTTATATTTTGATCGTCACGATGGTGAAGCGGCTACTATCGAAGATTTCACGGCGGCGATGGCTGAGGTGTCGGGTCGTGATTTCACACAATTTAAGCATTGGTATAGCCAGGCAGGTACGCCAGTGGTTAAAACTGAGGGCGACTATTGTGCCGAGACCAAAACGTTTTCTTTAAGCTTTGAGCAATACTGCCCAGATACCCCCGAGGCTAAGGGGCAGAATAAAAAACCTTACCTCATTCCTGTTAATGTCGCTTTGTTGGGGGTGAATGGTGCATTACCTTTAACGCTAGAGGGTAAAGCATTAGCCGCTAGTGAAGCCGTATTGGAGTTAACGTCGCCTAAGCAAACCTTTGTTTTTAATAATGTAGAAGAAGAACCTGTGCCGTCTTTATTTCGAGGCTTTTCGGCTCCGGTTAAATCGGCTTACCCTTATAAAAAGGCAGATTTGCTGCGTATCACCACCCAAGATAGTGATGGTTTTGCTCGTTTTGATGCGATGCAGCAGTTAATGGTCGTGGCTATTTTTGATGTAATGGCCGCGTTGCGCAAAAAAGAAGCTTGGCTGTTAGAGCCGCTATTGTTGAATGCGGTTAAAGAACTGCTCGAGAACGAAAGCTTAGATCCTGCGATGGTGGCGCTGATGTGCACGTTGCCATCGGAAGCTTATATGAGCGGGTTGTCTGCGCCAGTCGAGGTTGATTTAATCCATCAGGCACGCAATGAAATTAAAGCAGCGCTTGCCGAGCAATGTGTGGATGTATGGCAGGCTGTTTACGATCGCTGTGCGTCGAGTAAGGCTTATGCCTTTAACGCCACTGATGTTGCACTGCGTAGCCTGAAAAAAGTGGCACTTGAATATTTGATGGTTAGCCCAAGCCAGCAAGTTTTATCGCTCTGCCAAGCACAGTTGACTAACGCTGATAATATGACGGACGAATCTTCGGCATTAAGTGCATTGGTGTATTGCGATTCGCCAGATGCAGCGCAGATGCGTATTGATGCGTTAGAGCAGTTTTACGACCGCTGGAAGGATGAAGCGCTGGTCGTTAATCTATGGCTTTCCGTGCAAGCGGCCGATGCATCGCCCGGTGCCTTAAAACGTATCCATGCTTTGTTAGCGCACCCTGCCTACGATAGTGCAAACCCCAATAAAATTCGCAGTGTTGTCAGTGTGTTTTGTAACCAAAATGCAGTGAACTTCCACGCTGAAGATGGGTCTGGTTATGTGTTCTTGGCGGACCAGATTCTAGTATTGAATAAACAAAACCCACAAATTGCCTCGCGCTTGTTGGGCCCGCTAACCAAGTGGCAAAAGTACGATGTTAATCGACAGGGCTTGATGCGTGAGCAACTATTACGTATTCAAAGCGAGCCAGCATTGTCGAAGGATGTATTTGAGGTTATCGCAAAAAGTGTGTAAGGCTTTTAGGCTCTAAATAGCACCGGTAATAATTGTCGATGGGGTGAGTAGATATGATTAAAAACACTGAGGCGAACTTTGGCTGGCTAAGTCGTGCTATCCATTGGGTTAGTGCGATTCTGGTAATTAGCTTATTTTCGGTGGGTTTATGGATGCAAAGCTTGGATTATTATCATGAGCTATACCGCACTGCGCCCGATTTACACCGTAGTTTTGGTATTGTGTTAATGCTGTTAACGCTAGCGCGTTTAATTTGGTATCGGTTCTCTGCGAAACCCAAACCATTAAGCTCGCACTCACGTATTGAGCGTATAGCATCGGCTGCAGTGCATCACTCGTTGATGCTGTTGCTCTTTATCATGTTCATATCCGGTTATTTAATTACAACGGCACAAGGTGACCCGCTCTATTTTTTCAATATTATTGGGATTCCCTCTGTGGTCAATGGTATTGCAAATCTTGAGGATATGGCGGGCGATGTACATAAATTTGTAGCCTTCTCTATTATTGGGTTTGTGCTGTTACACGTGGCAGGTGCTTTAAAACATCATTTTATTGATAAAGACAAAACACTTAAGCGCATGCTCGGGCTGGATAAGAGCGCTTAGGCTTACCTTTAGATCCAATAACCTCTAGGCGAAAGGAGCCTTATTATGTTGCAACCAATGCTAGATACCGTTTCTAACCGTTCAAAAAAATGGCTTGCCGCCTGTGCTTTAAGTACGGCAGCTGTTATGGCTGCTCCTACTGTAAGCGCAGATGATTACGTGATTGATACGCGTGGCGCTCATGCGTTTATTCAATTCCGTATTAAGCACTTAGGCTACAGCTGGCTATATGGACGCTTCAATGAATTTGAGGGCGACTTTAGTTACGATGAAAAAGATCCGAGCAAAAATAAGATTTCAGTCGATATTGATGTTAGTAGTATCGACAGCATGCACGCAGAGCGCGATAAGCATTTACGTAGTAAGAAGTTTCTGGATACCGATGCATTTCCGAAAGCTAAATTTGTGAGTACGGGATATGTGTCAACGGGTGAAAAAACAGCCGACCTGAAAGGTAACTTTACCTTACACGGTGTGACAAAGCCCATCACGATCCAAATTGAGCATATCGGCGGCGGTAAAGACCCTTGGGGCGGTTACCGCAATGGTTTTGAAGGTAAGCTAACTATCAAGCCGGCTGACTATGGTTTGGAGCTCACAAAGTCGTTAGGGCCTTCTGCCTCTGAAGTGGAGTTGTTCTTGAGTGTTGAGGGGGTGCGTAAGAAATAACTGTATTTCTTGTTGGGAGGCTGGTGGATTACCGGCCTCCGCTCTACCGTTTCAAGCGCAGCGCTTCCCTCGCCCCTCTTTAATCAGCATATCTATACGAGCCCTAAAGGCTGGTAATAGAAGTTTTCGTTCAATATTTGAGCACGTCGAATATAGTTAAAGTCAGTCCACAAATAACGTCAATTAAATGACTAAGAAGGTGTGGATAACTGCACGCAGCCCTTTAACCATGGGGTTTTTTTCCAAAGGTTGTTTTTTGCACACATTGACAGCTTGTATTTTTCAGTTTGTTGGATTGTACTCGTAAAGATTGTTTTTGGCGCATCTAGCTTTATTAGTGATCACTCTTTGTGGTTCGCGCGACAGGTGCTTTTGATTAGTGTCGAAGGTTGTGGTGTAGCTCTTTGCTGATATAAACCGTTGGCGCTAGCCGCAACCTCTACGTCATGTATAAAACGCCTATCACCGCCAACCAGCACCATAATGTACGTGATAGTAGCTGTTGTAGTGCCTCTAGTTCGCGCCGAGTGACTTCAGGCGTTTGGTTCAGGTTCTCATCGACGGCAAGTGCACCTAGCATGTTGTCGAGTAAAATATCTTGGCTTCTGCGTGTTTGGCAGAGTGCGTTTTTTTTCCAGGCATTTATACAGCCACCAAAATTGCCTGTTATGGCATAGCTAAGCCCCAGTATACGAATTGCGGGCCATTCAATAACCCAAAGCCAATGCGCTATGGTTTTATCCGGAAAGCGTTGCAGCCAAAGTTGCGTTAAGCGATACGCCAGCGCGCCAGCAGGGCCTAAAACAACAAACCAAAATACAACGGCAAAAAAGCGTTCAAAACCTAGGTAACTGGCTTGGGATAAAAAGCGTGTATTTAATGTATGCCAGTCGTTTTGTGACAGCGTGGCGGTTTCGCAACGCAACTTCTCTGCAACATCGATTGCGCTGCCCCAGTCTTGCTTCGCTTCAGCCACAATAAATTGGGTAATGTGCTGCGTAAACTCACCGCGTCCAAAGCTATAAAGTAAAACAGCCGCTGCAAAAATAAGATGGATAGCCTTGTTTTCATGAAGCAGCACGGTATTAATCGCTGCGATGGCAATCGTGGGTAGCAGCAGGCTTATTGCAAATAAAATGACAGGGTTTTGGATGGATACCTTTGCCAAATAATGCTGCAATTGTTGTTGATAGCTCGTTATCCAGTTGTCGTGGTGTAAGGGATTACTGGGCTCCCAAAATTGTTTTAAAAATACAGCAAGTAAAAGGCTAATCAGCAGCACAGGTAATTCCTTAATGCACGTGTTGGGGGTGGGGGAATAATAATTTGTCCAATGAGGCAAGTATTATTGGATAAAGTGTTTTTCCCCGGCCCTGATTTAGCGCATTACTATAGCAGCTGTTTGTCGCTACAATTATTAATGTGCGCCATAGTATGAAATATTTATGACATTTTAATGACTAAGTTCGTGTAGGCGCGACCAGTCAAAAGAGGGGCCTGGGTCTGTTTTTCGCCCTGGCGCAATCACATTGTGACCGGTTATTCTCTCTGGTGTTATTTGGGGGTAGTGGCGTTTCAGTTTATTGGCTGTGGTGATCAGTTGTTGGTACTGAGCTTCGGTGTAAGGCGTGTTATCTGTGCCTTCTAGCTCAATACCAATACTGTAGTCGTTACACTCTGGCCGCCCTTGAAAGCTGGAGCGACCGGCATGCCATGCGCGATCGTTAAAGCTCACAAATTGAATGATCTCGCCTGTGCGCTTAATAAGCGCATGGGCTGATACTTGCAGGTCTTTAATGCTTTCAAAGTAGGGGTGCAGGGTGCAATCGAGAGTGTTGCAAAAAAAATGCTCGATGTAATCGTTGCCGAACTGATCGGGCGGTAAACTAATATTGTGAACAACGAGTAGATCGATGCAAGTACCCGCAGGGCGTTTGTTGTAATTAGGGCTAGGGCAGTGCTTGGTATTAGTCAGCCAGCCCTCTAGGATAGCGCCGTCTTTGGTGTTGTTTGTCATAAAGGGTCATTGAGTTTGTTGTCAATAGTGTACTTTTTAGCTTATGACTCGTGCTCATGTGTGTCCAGCTTTATTGATGCGCTGAAATGTGGGTGTCAATGTCATCGGTAGTCAACCCTTTCAGCCATCACAGCACCCCCGTGTGCCATGATTTCTTACGAATATTGTTGTGCTACCCTTTTTTTAGCAAAGCCATTAATTGATCAGCTGTGATATACCCCGCTGTAAGACTGCCGTCAGGCAATAGTATGGTGGGAGTGGCGGTGATGTTGAGTTGCTTCGCGAGGTGCATTTGCTGATTTATAGTATTCGAACATTTTTTTGTAGCGATATCGTTTCCCTGCATCGCAAGGTTCATTGTGCTGTTGGGGGTTTCACTGCATAAAGCTGAAACCGCTTTATCAAAAGAGCGAGAGTTTATTCCTGCTCTGGGTAGCATGACGTATCTAACCGATATCCCAAGGGTATTGAAAGCCTCGATTTGGCTATGAAATTTGCGGCAATAACCACAATCAATATCAGTAAACACCGTAATCGAATGTTTTTCTTCCGTGGTTGCCGGGTAGGTTAAGGTCGAGTCCAGGGGTAGTTTTGCTAGCATCTTATGCCGCATTGCCTTGGTACGCACTTCAACAATATCTTGTCGGCTTTGTGTATCGAAGATTGGGCCGGTAAAAATATAGCGCCCATCTAGGCTGGCGAAGTAGGTTTTTGTACCTACTGTTATTTCTTTCAGGTACTTGTCGTAGGGGGTAACTTCTATTGGTTCGCTGCCAAAATATTGCTGCAGCTGATTCAGTGAGGTGTCGCCTGCATAGGTATAATTGAAAAAAGCTAAGGATGTTAAGGTTAAAAGTATTGCTTTCATGGCTCGCTCCTAGGTGGGTAATCGAAGTCGCCAGTATTGGTTTTTGTCAGCCTAAAAATGAAGTAAAAATAGCTAAAATTTTCTAAAAATTGTTAATTTTCAGTAGGTTAAACTATTTTTCTGCGTTGAGAGAATAGGGAGTTCAATGCGTAAAACTCAACATGTTTAGAGTCTTTGCAGGCTGAGGGCTCACGGTTTAGCGCTTTAAGTTGGCTACATTGTTCAGCATAGTGTTCATTTGTACTGGGGGCATTAGTCTCTGGTGTTGTCACAGTTGCGGTTGCTTCATGGGTTTGGTGGATGCCTAAAATATTCGTGAGCTGCTCAACCCTTTGGTCAATAATATCCTCTGTGCAGTGGGCAATGGTCTGCCCTAGATTACTTTGCCCGAGATTGCTTAGTTGGGCATATTCGAGGGCATCTAAGAGCTTCCCGTCTTTTTGGTAAATGCGGCTCATAAGGTTGTTAGCTGCAGCTTTGCTGTACGGGCTGATCGTTGTTAAGTGGGGTGTGTTGTTCTGGCGGAGTATTGGCGTTAGATAATTGATGGATTCCTCTAGCCGGCTTTGTTGGAATAAACTCTCTGCAAGAAATAAGCGGGTTTCTATGGAGGAGGGGTTTTCTGTTAAAGCGAAAGTCAGCCAAGAGGTGGCGTTCTTATTATCTCCGCGCTCCAACGCCACAAGACCCTTTATAAAGGCCTTATGGCTAGGCAGCGGGGCAGCGTTATTTGGAGGGCTTATGTGTGAGCTGATTAAAATTAGGCTGGCAATACTTGCGGCAGTGCACAGGGCCAAAATGGCCGAGCGGTATGTGTTTTTTTCAATAATTTTGGTGGGGGCAATCCAGCAATAACCTTGGTTGGGGTGCGTGCGTATAATTGTCGTTGACGATAACTTTCTCAGCTCACTAATCAACTGAAATAGTGTGTGGTCAGGGACGGATTCTTGTTTCCAAATGGCTTGTGCTATAACCGTTTTTGATAGTACACGCCCTTTATGTAAAATAAACAATACAAGTAATTCTGCTGCCTTGGGCCTAAGATGGGCATTTGATTTGTTTTTCCAAAGTTGAAATGTCTTTGTATCAAAACGATATTCGCCAAAAGCGTATTGGGGCATGCTATTTCCTGTGATTGCAGTCTTGAACAAGTAAACTGGTGATCAGACAGTAATACTAAGAAAAATATCCCCGTGTCTTGTCTCCTGTGGCTGATCCCATTGTGGGCGCTATTTGCTGAGAGAATTTATCAAAGGCACTCCATTAATATTTATAGCGAGTAGAGGTTGAGTTTGTTTGAAGCAGAAGAGATTGATCAATTATTGGCAAACCATAAAGTAAAGGGCTTTTTGCCTGCTCACGAAGCGGCAGCACTTTTTTCTATGGCTAAAACACAAGCGTTGCTAGGCCCAATCCTAGAGATTGGCAGCTATTGCGGTCGCTCAGCGGTTTATTTAGGGGCGGCGGCTAAACCCGTATCGCAGGTCGTTTTTTCGGTGGATCACCATATTGGGTCGGAAGAGCATCAGGAGGGTGAGGGCTATTTTGATGTGGGTCATTGGGATGAGCAATTAAAGCGTGTCGATACACTGCCTTCTCTGCGGCGAACGCTTTATGAGTGTGGAATGGATGATGTTGTGGTGCCCATAGTGACCCGTTCGGAAAAGTTGGCTGCGCATTGGACAATGCCATTGGCGTTAATTTTTGTAGATGGAGGGCATAGTGAACAACAAGCAACGGCGGATTGCCTTTTGTGGGCCAAGCATTTAATGCCGTCGGGCATCATGGCCATTCACGATATTTTTGAAAAACCGGAAGACGGTGGGCAAGCGCCATACAATGCTATGCAAGCGGTAATGGCAGAGTATGGGCTTGCGCTGATTAAGAGGGTTGACTCTCTTGTTTTTTTGGCCAAAACCGATGCATAACGCGGTTACGCTGGCGAGCTTATTTTCATGCCTGCTTAGTGCCATTGCGGCATAAAAACAGAAAACCTATGGCTGTTGCCGTCACCAAGGCGTTTGCTAAAAACATGTTGTGGTAACCGATCCATGCGGCGATTACGCCCACAATCAAACTGCCCAGTATATTGCCAAGATTAATTGTGTTTACAAATAATGACGATGCGGTGCCTGCAAATTTGGGCATTTGATCTTGAAACCAAGTTGTTCCTAAGCCGGCAATAAAACCAATAAAAATCGCATTTAAAATTTGCATGGCAATCAACTGCCACAGGCTGCTTGAAAACCATACGCCGATATAAAGTAGCATGGCCGATACTGCGCCGATGCGAAGCAAGGGGAGTAAAGGGGTGCGTGTTGCTAGCCAGCCGGCGAATAGCATAATGGGGATTTCAAGCGCTGCCGCTGCCCCGAGTATGTACCCGGCATAGTGCGGTGCTATCGAAAGGTGCTCTACCAGCATTTGTGGTAAGGCAATCATATAGCTGTGATTCACGCCAAATAGAATTGAAAAAGCGATGAAAGCAATCTTTAAATTAAATGGAATGCTGGGTTTTTCGTTGGGGTCTTTGGGGGTGGTGCTGGCTTTTACTTTAGGGAGAAATACCCAGGCTACAATGCCAGCGACGACGTAGGCGGCTGCAAGAAATAGATAGTGCGTACTTGAACCCAGAATATGCTGTAAATGGAAGCCAAGTGGGGGTCCGCCAATCCAAGACAGCGCGAAGCTGGCACGTAATATGGCATTGAATAGAGGCACTTGTTCTGGCGGCAGCTCGCTGTCTGCATATTCACGACCGTGGGCCATAATCTGCGGGAGCGAGATCACTGAAAAGCTAAAGATCGCAATGCCCGCGGCCAGCGCTACCCAGTAATTAGGGCTCAGTGCAAAGCAAACGCAGGCAATTGCACCAGCAATCATGCCGAAAAAAATGAGCATCAGTCTGCTCATTCCTTTATCAGACATTAAACCGGAAACCTGTGCGACAACAATGGCGCTAGCCGCTAGTGCAACAAAGAATATTCCGAGATCAAAGGGTGAGCTGTCATAGCGCTCGACAAGATAAACACTCAACGTGGGTTGGATTTGAGCCCATAAAGAGCCAATAGTAAAGGCGACGAAATAGGTGAGTAGGGCGCCAGGGCGTAGCAGGAGTAAATATTGTTTCAATGTGAGCCTCATGTATCTGCTGAAGCCTAGGCATCTCAGCATATTGGGCGCGCATTGTAGCTTCGTGGCACTGGGCTGGCTATGCTGAGAGATGCATTAAGGCGTGGCACGTTTTTTCGGTCGTGAGGTTTTGAGGCAAGCACGGCTGGGGGCCCCGTACTTAATGGGATTTTATTTTTGATGGCATGGTGATGTAACTTTCAAATATTCTATTACGCGTCATTCTTTTGATTCACAGGTTGATTGTTCTTAATAGGTAAGGGGCGTGCACGGAATAAGTTGCTGGAATTTGGTTTTTTGGGTGCTTGCTTGACGAGGCGAAAATATGGCGTAATAGC
>NZ_CEXWTU010000111.1:0-13554 GCF_982758155.1 Marinagarivorans sp.
TTAGCCATAAAAAAAGCCTGACAATGTCAGGCCTCTTTAAATATGGCGGTGAGGGGCGAAGGTGGAGTTTTCGCGAGAGTATCTCGCGCCACCATAGCGACTGCGGTTTACCGCAGGCCGACGCTTGCGACCGTTAGCCATAAAAAAAGCCTGACAATGTCAGGCCTCTTTAAATATGGCGGTGAGGGAGGGATTCGAACCCTCGAGGCCTTGCGACCTACACACTTTCCAGGCGTGCTCCTTCGACCACTCGGACACCTCACCAATAACCTCAGAGTTATCAACGCCTTAACAGCGCTTTACCTCAAATAAGGCGCGCAACTTTACCTAAGACTACCCGTAAAGGCAAATGTTATTACGCCTTTTATTTTCCATTGAGCAGGAAGGCATTATTTGATCCATACTAATAAGAAAGTCTGCTTTTAACGAGAGAAAGGGGTGCATGGAGGTTTCAACGTTTACGTTCATCGTGCTGGCGGAGCTTTGCGTCTTAGCTTTATTAGCCCTGTTCGCCTTGATTTTTTACATTCAAAAACTTAAGCAGCAATTAAAAAAGGCACTGGCAGCACAAGCTGGCCGCTCGAATGACACCCCTCCGCCTGAAGAAAATATCCCTGATCCTGTTGATGCGTTGGTGCGGCAACGGGATGTGATGCCTGAAACGCTCAGGCAGAAAACTTATACAGATTACATTGATGAGCAGCTAATGAGTGTGCGTAGGCACCACGAGGAATTGGGTGGTGGCCGAGACATTTCATTGGACATTGACCCGAGTGCACCGCTGGGAAGGCGAATTGCAGCTGTTAGGCATGCGGTACTCATTGCTGAGAGAGAAGCAACGCTGACCAATGAGGTGAGCTGGTCAAGCTTAAAGGGGCGCTACAAGGCTTTGTTAAGCTATTACGAAGACTTTCCTTCTCCTAAGTCGGAGGCACGAATTCACGAGTTGAGTGAGGCGTTGCGCTCGGCCCAAAAGCATGTAGCTTCTATAGAGAAATATAAGGGGCTTTATTTTGATTTGGAGGCCAACTGGCATGCAAGTAAAAATCAAGCCGATGACTATTATGAGCAAATTAAAGGTCGTGTCGGGAAGAGTGATGAAGGATCTGAAGAGTTGATTGAATTGGTGGACGAGTACCATCGAAGTTATGACAGCGTTAATGTGATATTTGATAGCCAGATTCCATTGCCTGAAACCATTGAGGCAGCTAGCGAAGAGCTTCGGGCATTGCGTAGGACAACAGCTGAGCAGCACCGTTTAATTGATGATTTGAAGAGGCGAATTAATAATGCGACGGATGATAATGAGAAAGTCGCGCTCATTAAAAACTTAGAGTCTGAGCTTGATCGGCAGCAGCGGTTCTTGAGGGAGTCTGAGTCTTGTGTGACATTGATGGAACATGAGCTGTCGGTAACGCATAAAGAGCTTCAAAATTTAAAGGCTAAATTAAAAGAGCTGCCTGGTTTGCGTACACAGCTTAAGGATTACCGAGAAGAGTCGGGTGTCAGTGGAGTAATGATCAATCGTCTCAAAGATGAGGTTCGAAGCCTTAAGATCGAGCTTTCGACTCGGGTCGAAGTGCCTGTGTCGGCCGCTGTGGCGAAAGCCTCAGCGGCACAAACAGTGCCAGACGAGGCATCGGCGCAAGAATTGAGCGTACTTAAGAAACAGTATGCGGAGCTGGAGGAGCGCTATTTGGATTTGAAGCTACAGGAGTGAGTGCGCAATTAATGAAGGTGTTTGCATCGTCAAGCTGCTATTTCTGGGAGTGAGTTTTCTGCTAAAGGTCAATATGGACAATAGACGCTAAAAGGCGTTTAATGCACAGCAATATTAAGCACTTATAGAATAATAGATATAGCTAAAAGTTTTAACAAAATCCGAATTCATTGTTTTTTGTTGGAAATGCAGGCGTATGGTGCAATAAGCGTTCATCGCAAAGACGATGAGAACAAGGTAAGGGGCGAGGTAATAATAGTTTGTCCAATTGATGAGGGAGCCTGTTTTCTCAGCAAGGCGCTTGAAGAGGCGCATGCCTAGGCATGTAACGCTTTGAGCAACGCAGTTGAGGAGACAGGAAACAAGTATTATTGGATAAAGTATTTTTTCCTCGGCCCTAAACACAATAACAATTGAGTGCGCATAATGAGCGACAACTCAGCTAGTAGTAAAAGCTCCTCCCAGTCTGAGGTCTCTTTACGACAGCACGACATCCGAGCGTTGATCTGCTTTGCTGCAGCGGGAACCGCGATTACCCACGTGAACTGGCCTGAAATTGATTGGCTTTTGTTTGGCGCTGGATTGTTGGTGGGCGTTTATACCATTGTTAGCTATTTCCTGATTAAGCGTCGCGTAATGAGCCAGCATAAGGCTTTTGATCGTTTTATGATGGTTGATGCGGCGGTGATTGGAGCCGTTCTAAGCCTGTGTAACTTTAGCGTTCTGCCGACGATCATGTTTGTGACCATGGTGCAGTTCAATAGCTTAATCAATGGTGGCATCCGTAAGTGGGTATTGGATACGTTTGCGCTGTTGCTGGGTGTAGGTGCGAGCTTTGCCTTGCATATACCTGAGTGGAATTACTCCAGTCGTTTGGAAATTAGCAGTATTAGTTTGGTGGGAATTTTTGTGTATTTTTGCGCTTACGCGCTCTATGCCTATAACCGTATGCGCAAGCTGACAGAGCAGGTTAAGCGTCTGTCCAGCGAGCATACCCTCTATAAATTGAAGACTTATAAGCTTGCGCGCTACTTACCGCCCACCGTTTGGAAGGCCATTAGTGAAGGGCGGGAGCAATCGCTGACTACCGAGCGTAAGCGCGTTACGGTTTTTTTCTCTGATATACAGGGCTTTAGTACACTTGCTGAAGAGCTAGAGGCCGAAACGCTTACAGAGCTACTCAATTCTTACCTGACCGAAATGGCGCGTATTGCGGCAAAACACAAAGGCACCATCGATAAGTTTATGGGTGATGCTGTAATGGTGATTTTCGGTGATGCTCAAAGCGAAGGTATGAAAATGGATTGTCTGCGTTGTGTCTCGATGGCGATTGAGATGCGTAAGAAAATGCTGGAGCTGCAGGCGCGTTGGTATAATCAGGGGATTAAAAAGCCGATGTTGATCCGAATGGGGATTAACACGGGTTATTGCACCGTGGGCTCCTTTGGGACTAGTCACTACATGGATTACACGGTGTTGGGAACACATGCCAATATCGCATCGCGTTTAGAGTCGGCAGCGGAGCCCGGCGAGATCTTGATTTCACACGAAACATGGTCGCTGGTGAAGGATGTGGTTATGTGTCGTGATCAAGGTGAAATCAATGTAAAGGGTTTGACTCATCCGGTAAGAATTTATCAGGTTGTAGACTTCCGCAAAGACTTGGGGAAGGGCCAGACGTGGTTCGAAGAAAGTATGACGGGTTTTTCTATGCATATGGATTTAGAAAAAATCCGCAACTATGATAAAGATCGCGTTGTCGAAATGTTGAGCAACGCGGCTTCCCGTCTTAAGGGTAAAAGTATTAAGTAGTGTTAGATTTGAGTCTGAGCTACGCAGATTGGTCGATAAGGGGCGAGGCAATAATAGTTTGTCCAATTAGACGAAGGCACCTGTTTTCTCAGCAAGGCGCTCGAAGGGGCGCATGCCGGGGCATGTAACGCTTTGGGCAACGCAGTTGAGGAAGTAGGAGGCAAGTATTATTGGATAAAGTATTTTTTCCTCGGCCCTAAAGTCTATCTTGTCGTCTTTAGTGTGGAGCTCTTTCGTGGTCTGGTACTAGCTCGATTGCGCGCACCACCTTAGTAACCCCTTCAGTTGTTCTTGCGAGCTCGGTGACATGCTGAGCTTCGTTTTCAGTGAGTAATCCCATAATGTAAACCGCGCGGTTTTCGACCACAATTTTTACGCGGTTGGATTCGATTTGCGTACTGCCGATCAGTTTTGTGCGTATTTTGGTGCCAATCCAGTTATCGTTTGTTCGTGAGTAAATTGTTGCTTTACTGGCGACCGCAAGCTGGTTGTGTACTTGGCGTACAGAGTTGATGTTGCGCGCTGTTTCGCCGGCAAGCTCGCGCAGGCGCGAAGTGGGCACTTCTCCTGTGAGTAGCACTACGCCGTTATAGCTCAGTACCGTGATGTTAGCTTCGTCGAGTGATGGATCGGCTTTGATGAGGTTTACTTTTAAGTGCGTTGTGATTTGCCTGTCATCAAGCACCTCACCCATGGTGCGCTGCCCAGGATCTTGCTCTATGGGGCCGTTATGGGTCGCGGCTAAAAAGCTGGAACAGCTACTTAATGTTGCGCTCAATATGCATAGGGATATTGCGCGAAGGAGTAGGGGGGAGCGTTTTTTCATAGTCAATGTCGTATTCGATAGTCTTTTTATTTGTTAGGTTGCCGTAGGCTTTACCGGCTACACACTATTGCTGCTTGTGAGTTACGACTGATCATTCAAGGCCAAAAAGGTTTAGATCGATTAGATCGCACAGGCAATACAGGCTCAGTAGGTGGATTTCATGAATACGGCTGCGCGAGTCTATGTCTGCACGTAGTTCTATATCGTGGGTGTCTAATAAGCTAGCAATATCACCACCGTCACGGCCCGTAAGTGCGATCACGTTCAAGCCGCGATCGTGCGCGGTAGTTACGGCCTGAATTAAGTTGGAGGCATTGCCGCTTGTGGTGATGATCACGAGTGTGTCACCTTCTTCGCCGAGGGCACGGATTGGTTTGGCGTAAACCTCGTTGAAGTGCGCGGGCGTGACCATTGCAGTGTAGCTTGCCATGTTGGCGCCTAGCCAGATAGAGGGCAGGCTTGGGCGTTCTTTCTCGTAGCGGTCTACAAGTGCAGCGCTAAACATTTGGGCGAGCGCGGAGGAGGGACCATTGCCGCAGACTAAAACTTTGCCTTCATGCAGCAGCGTCTGAACCAGTGAGTCGGCGGCTTGTTCGATCCGTGGGGCTAGTGTTTCGCCAACATTCATTTTGGCTTCAATACTGGCCTGAAACATTTCGTATACGCGTTGTGATGACATGTTAATTCACTGCTTATGAGTTCGCTAAAAAGGCATTTTGAATCCACTCGATCGAGCTGGCTTCAAGATTGATTATTCCGATTACATCAAAACGAATTTGCGCGCTGCTGGGCACGGCTCGTTCGGCGATAAAGTGCTGAGTCGATAAAATGATCTTGCGCTGTTTGGTTTTTGTGACCCATTCAGCGGGTGTGCCAAAGCGAGTATTTTTTCGGTTTTTGACTTCTACAAATAACCATTGCTGTCGCTGCTTAAATATAAGGTCTATTTCGCCCTGTCGGCACCGGTAGTTCTGAGCGACAAAGTTAAATCCTTGCTGTTCAAGAAAATCTTTGGCTAAGCGCTCGGCAGCTGCGCCGGTATCGAGGCTTTTCATTTTATGGCCAATTAATTGTCGTAGTGTGCTGCAAGTGGTTTAACTCTTCCACGATTAAATTGAGCCCATTGCTGAGTGCGTTCAAAAAGGCGCTGTTCCGTTAAGGATAGGATGCCCGTTTGTCCCCAGAAATTCGCACGCTTTGATGCATTGAGTTGCTCTAGGCGTGGGTATAAATAGTAAGCATCGACACCCAGTGCATATAGCCTTTGGCTGCGAGCGTTAAGTGACTTTTCTGATACCACAGCTGTTTTTTCGGGCGACTCTTGGAAGAACCACGGTAAATTGCTGAAGGTTATACCGTTAAGGTCGGGCTCCTTTTTAGTGGTGCCGCCTTCGTAAAGGCTACTTGTGCTATAGATTGGAATATCACCTGCGTAGTGGAAGGCTAATAAGGGTTTTATTTGGCGGCCTTGGCGAGGTTGGGCGACAAGAAAGATCATGTCGATGTCTTGTCGTCTGCGAGGCTCAAACTCAAAACGCCCGGTAATCTTGCGTAGTTCCCGAGCGCGGGTTTTGCTGATATCTAAATGCATGGCCTGCTCAATGACTTGCGATAACTGGCGTTCGTCGGAGTAGCGCACGCTATCCACCACGGTTCCCCCCAGTGCTTGCCACTGAGCATTGTAAACTTGGCCTGCACGGTCGCCCTGATTATTCGTTGGCGCTAGGATAAGTGCAGTGCGCTTGCCGTCACGAAAAGCACGAGTGGCTGTCTGCATGGCCTCATCTTCAATGCCTAAGCCGAGCTGGAAGAGTTGTGCGGGGTAAGCGTCGGAGGGTTCGATTTGATTGAGTGCCAGCGTTGGAACGGGAAGTTCGGGTCTTAGTGCGAGTTCGCTAATCTTTTCTTTGCTGAGTGGGCCTATAACAACTTCTGCGCCTTGGGAAACGGCGAAGTCATAGTGTTCGTTAATACTGCCCTGGCTCACGTCGTAAATGTTAATTTGCGGTGCTTGGCCCCCCGCGTTTTTGTTGGTGAAATAAGCGGCCATAAAACCATCGCGGATGGCTTCGGCGATGGGGGCAAGTTTGTCGCTTAATGGGAGTAGGAGTGCAATACGCTGAGGTTGATTGTTGACCACTTCAGCAATAAGGGCGAGGTCTGCTGGCGGCGGGTTATTGGCGGGGTGCTGTGGCCACTGTTGTTGCCATTGGATAAGCGCATTGTATTGCTGGTTAATATTGCGCTGATTATTTTTGCTGACAATGGCGAGTTCGTACCAACCCAGCGCTTGGGGGCTTGTACTTGCTAGGCTGAAATCATTCAACAGTTTGATGTCGAGGTCCATGAGTGTCATCCAAATCAATTCTTGATTGATTTGAGCGTCGGACTCTTGATTATTGTCTGGCGTACTTCCGGCTTGCAGATGGCGACTTAATGCGATGCGTTCTGTAATTACTCGGTCAGGTTCGCCAAGGCTGTTATAAATTTGGGCTCTGAGTTCGTGTAGTTGACTAGCTTGTTGGTGGTTTATTGTTACTGGCGAAGTGTCGCTAGGCGCGCGCGCGTTTAGTAGCGCTGTTAAGCGAGTGTTTTCGAGTAGCCCTTTAGCGGCATAGAGATTATCAAGCTGGAGGTAAGCTTGACTTTGAATCTCAACCTGTTTGGCGTAGAGTGCGTCGCCTAGTCCTTCTGGCTCGAGTTTACGAGTAATCGAAAGTGCGCGATTGGCGTCCTCTAACGAAAGAAAGAGTGTGGCGGCGTCGAGTATTTGTGTGTGTTGTGCCGGCCCTTGCAGCAAACTCGCATTGATGAGTAACTGCTCGGCGTCTGCAGCGGTAACAGTAACCTCGTTTGAGGGCGCGTCTTTAGTTCCGGTGCTTTGACAGCCGGAGAATGCGAGGCTTGATAATAACAAGCTGTATGCCAAACGTTTTTTCATTTAGCTAAAACCTTAGGAGGTATTTGTGTCGGATAGCACCGCAGGTGGCACGTTGTATATTGTAGCCACACCTATCGGTAATTTGGGCGATATGGTACAGCGTGCCATTGATATTCTCCACAAGGTGGATGTGATTGCTGCTGAAGATACGCGTCATAGTGCAAAATTGTTGCAGCATTTCGGTATTTCCACGCCTACCACGGCTTATCATGATCATAGTGATGATGCCAAAACGCGATCATTGATTAATCAATTGCAGCGTGGCGAGAGTATTGCGCTAATCAGTGATGCCGGCACGCCGTTGATTTCTGACCCGGGTTATCGGCTGGTCTATGAGGCGCGGCAGTTAGGGTTGCGTGTTGAGCCTATTCCTGGCGCGTGCGCCTTCGTTACAGCCTTGTGTGCAAGTGGCCTTCCGAGTGACCGCTTTAGTTTTGAGGGTTTTCTGCCTGCGAAAGCAACGAATCGTGAGCAAACGTTAACGGCTGTGTGTGAAGACCCCCGTACTTTAATTTTTTACGAGTCGCCACACCGCATCACGGCAAGCTTGGAATCTATCGCTTTAGTGATGGGCGCTGATCGCGAGATGGTGCTGGCTCGTGAGATTACTAAAACTTTCGAGACTTTTATTGGCGGGACTGTCGCGGATGTGATTTCGGTGCTGGAAAAAGACGCAAATCAACGGCGTGGTGAAATGGTCATCATGATTAGGGGGTTTGAGGTGGTCGTTGAGCGGGAGATTGATCGTGAAGTGGAAAATATGCTCACCATTTTATGTGAGGAGCTTCCGCTGAAAAAAGCCGCGGCATTAACGGCAAAGATTACGGGTCTTAAAAAGAATGTGCTTTATCAGCTGGGTTTGGATCTTAATAAGTAGTAGCTAACTCGAAAGCTGTAAGCCTTGTGAAGGATTATGCGTGAGGCAGCATGCCTTACGAACGAACCTTGTTTTCGGCTTTCTCACTGACGTTTAGTTCATTGACCGTTGGATGAGCTGTTCTTTTTGGGTTTTATTGAGTTTCTTAATTTGATGTTCACGCTGATAGGCCTGCTGCTTACTTGCGCAGGTCTCCTGGTGCTCAAGAGTGATCGGGCGTCGTGCGCGCGTGTATTTGGCGCCCTTTTTATTACAAGAATTATGCTCGTTGATGCGCCGCTCAATATCGATGGTGACGCCGGTATACAAACTATTGTCGTTGCAGCGTGCAATGTATAAATACCACGTCGCCATGAGCGAGGGTCAGCCTGTATTTAAGGTTATGGGATGCTTAGGGGCAAGAAAATAATATTTTACCCACTAATGCTTGATGTTGACATCCTTACCTTCGTTGCCCAAAGCGTTACATGCTTCGGTAGTAGCTCCTGCATTCTCCTAATAACCTATACCCCTATACGGAAGCAGTGTCTAATAAGGGGCTCCTGCCCCGATGCGTTATTCTAATAACCTGCTTCCTTGCAGGCCTTCTTCGCTTAATTGGATAAGCTATTATTGCCCCGCCCTTTATTCAACAGTAACAACTTGGTCTTTGCCGTTGCGTTTTGCGCGATAAAGCGCTTTGTCTGCTTCATTGAGTGCAAAGCTGATATCTTTGGGTTGGGTTAGGCATACGCCGATGCTGCAGGTGGCGTAGAGGTTTGTCGGGCCGACAACCATGGGCTTTGCCTTGATAATAGTTCGAATGCGATCAGCGAGTAAAAGGGCACCTGCGGCGTCTATATCGGCTGCAACTACGGCGAATTCTTCCCCGCCAATTCTAAATAGCTTGTCACCATTGCGCAGACAATTTTGCGTTGTTTGGCTGAATGTTTGCAGTACACGGTCGCCCGTCGGGTGGCCGTAAGTGTCGTTAATGGCTTTAAAGTTGTCGAGATCTAAGATGAAAACGGCAATCCGTTTTTCATCTTTTCGCTGACTACGGCTTAGCTTGGCGCAGTGGCTCTCAAACTCAACTCGGCTGCCGGCGCCAGTAAGGGTGTCTAATTTCAGCTGCTGTTCTAAATTAAAAATCTTATTGGCGGTATCACTATTGTTGCGTAGGACGGCCACGATGTGGGTAGCGTCGGTCGCATGACGTTTACTGAGGTTGAGTGATGCAGGGACTTTTTGGCCCAAGCGATTTTGCACCAAAATATTAATGGGGCGGCTGCGGCGAAGAGATAAACGCGGTGAGCGGAAAAACTGCTGGAATAGGCGTTCGAAGCGCGAAAATTGTTCGCCAGGGATGAGTGTGCCAAAACCAATATCTTGTAAATCTTCTTTATCCCAGCCAAAAAGTAGCGCTGCACCGTGGTTGGCATGTAAGACTTTAAGTTCCTGGTCAAGTAGTAATATGGCGTCAGGTGACAGCTCGAGTACTTCGCTGATGTGGTTTTGCAGTTGAGAGTTCTTGCGTTGCTCTCGGACAAACTTCTTCAGCCAGCTTTCTTGCACGATGGCGTTATTCGCTAGCACAGTGGCAATTAATAAGGTTGTGAGTAAGCAAAAAATAGCCGCGCCAAAGCCGGCTCTTAAATAGCCGAGATCAACGGCTAAAGCCAAGCTCGAGCCAATACTCAGCGGGACGATTAATACCAGCATAAACAGCCATTGAAAGTTACGTGCGTAATGGCTATTACGGGTTAGTAGGCCGGCAGCACCTTTGCTGCTGGTTTGGCTGAGTAAGGCAAAGAAGGTTAGCAGTAATCCGACGGCGGTGGGGACGGGCAGTACCCACTGATTGTAGCTTGAGTACATGGCAACGGGGTCAAAAATATATGCAAAAACGCTTAATAGCGGGATAAGCGTAAAGAGGGTCAGCAGGCTGTCGTACAGGATGATATGGGTCTGCGGTAAAGTGCGCCCAGTGAGTACCAGTGCGCCAATCATTGTAAAGGTGATAGAGGTGAGGAGCGCCGAGCTTGGGCTAATGTTGTAGCCTGTGGCTACGAATAGCTTGCTAAGAATGATGCAGCCTGGGATTGAAAGCAGCCCGAGAATACTGAATAACCGGCTAAGGACTAGGTTGCGTAGTAATTGAAAGCCTAAGGCGCAGCCAATTAGAAATAAGTTAAGCGCGGCTAAAAGACTCATGGGTGGGCTAAATGGGAATGGGGAGAGTGCCCCCTGCTGCGCGACAAATATGCCCAATAGGTTGGCGCCACTTAGCAGCAGCACCAAAAGTGTGGCAACTGTAGCGTTAAGTGATTTGGCGCTTCTGCCGTTTAGTTCGTTCGTCACGAGTTTTTACGTCTTCCGATTGTCACATTGCTGAGCAGTTGTGCGTCTCTTCAAACCACCCGAGAGGCCCTACCGGCTCTATTTTATAATGAGGTATAAATCTTAGTCGTGAATCAGTGTTTTTGAGCGTTTCAATATACGTAAGTTCACTAAATGCACATTGTTATTTATGTGCATTTTCTATGTTTTGTATGGGCATGCAAACTGGCGATATTACCTTGTTTGTACTGCGCGCATTACGTTTGAAGGCACAGCTAAAGCAAACCGCAAGGCTAACATGCCCCTTGCGATAGCGCAGCTCATTTTATCGGCTTTAATCACCGCTAATATTGTGAGAGTTTCAAATCAGTGGGGTGCGGGCTATGGCCCAAATTTCGATGTGATTAGCGCCAGCTTTTTTGAGTGCAGCGCTAGCGGCAATGGCGGTGGCGCAACTGGTAACAACATCATCAACCAATATAACGGGGTGGGTGATGGCGTGCCTAGCTTGGAATACCTCGGTGAGATTTCGTAAACGCTGCTCCCGGCATAAAGATTTTTGGGGTTCTGGTTCTCTTGTGGCTATTAATGCGTGCTTTATGGGGATGCCGGTAGCCCGGCTAAGGTGCTGAGCTAAAACGGTCGTGGGTATGTACCCGCGTTTGGCGCTATGCTTGGGATGGCTAGGGACTGGGATGATGCTCGCTTGCGCCAAAGTGCCGTTATTCAGCGCTTTTATCGCGTCTGTGTGTTGATCTAGCCAAAGTTGATAAAATAAGCGCCCAATGTCCCATTGCGCATTATTCTTAAAAGCATGCATTAAATAATTAACGGGGTTCTCGTAGAGCAGTGCGCAGCGAGTGCGCTGGTAAGGTTTGGGGTGCTTTAGGCAATCACCACAAAGATTGCCGCCGATGACAGGGAGTGTGTAAGCAGGGGGGGCGCAAATAGGGAGTGCGCAAACAGGGCAGTACTGCTGCATGAGTGGCAGCTCTGCAGCGCAGTCGATGCATAATGCGCTGTTTTGTGTGCAGTTGGCTGCGCAAAGCTGGCACTTGGGGCTGAGCAGGGCTGTGCCATGACGAATTAGAGGGTGTAACTTTGAGCTTAGGCTTCGGAGTTGCTCAATGGGAAAGTGCAATTTGCTCGAGTGTTTTTCGAGTTCGAGTGTCGATATGAGGGGTTGCAGCTTCATCGTTGTAAACCAAAACCCTTTTTAAAAGTTGACAGCGGGATTCTCCGATTTAACATAGCCTTCTTTAGTTGCGCCAGAAGCCTTCTGGTTTGCAGTGCCTTTTAAATGCTCGGTGAGTGCAAAACTATGTCTGATGTATCGCAATTACTTCGTCACAACTGGACTCGCGATGAGGTAACCGCTTTGTTTAATCTGCCGTTTAACGACTTATTGTTTCAAGCGCAAACAATTCATCGCCGCTTTTTTGATCCTAATAAGGTTCAGGTTAGTACGCTGTGCTCGATTAAAACGGGCGCCTGTCCTGAAGATTGCGCCTACTGTCCGCAAGCGTCACGCTACAACACCGGCTTGGAGCGTGAGAAGCTCATTGCGGTGCAAAAGGTCATCGACGAAGCCAAAGTGGCAAAGGAGAAGGGGGCAACACGTTTTTGTATGGGGGCTGCGTGGCGTACACCTAGTGGTCGCGATATGGGCATTGTTACGGACATGGTTAAAGAGGTTAAATCCTTGGGCCTAGAGACATGCATGACTCTAGGTATGCTGGATAAGGCGCAGGCTAAAGAGCTGGCCAATGCGGGCTTGGATTATTACAACCACAATCTCGACACTTCCCCTGAATACTATGGCTGCATTATTACAACCCGCAGCTATCAGGATCGCTTGAATACTTTGGCGAATGTCCGTGAAGCCGGCATGAAGGTTTGCTGTGGCGGTATTGTGGGTATGGGTGAAGAGCAAAAAGATCGCGCGGGTTTGTTGGTTGAATTGGCGAACCTTGATGATCACCCTGAGTCTGTGCCGATCAACATGCTAGTTAAGGTTGCTGGCACGCCGCTGGAAAACGAAGAAGACCTCGACCCGTTTGAGTTTATTCGTACGATTGCTGTGGCCCGCATTTTAATGCCAGCTTCGCATGTGCGTTTATCGGCTGGGCGAGAAACCATGAATGATCAAATGCAGGCATTAGCCTTTATGGCGGGCGCTAACTCAATATTCTACGGTGAAAAATTGCTGACTACGGCTAACCCTGAAGCGCATTCAGACCGTCGTTTATTCGATCGCTTAGGTATTGAGCCTGAAGCGTATGCTGCGACAGAAGTTCAGCCTAAGCCGGCGGTGCAAACTTTTGAGCCCGGCGTGCAAAGTCAGAGTGCTAAAGCTCAGTTCTTCGAAGTTAGTTAATTTGTGACTCTTGATGGACGCTTGCAGGCGCGCTTAGCTGAAAGGCAAGCGGCGCTTCTCTATCGCCAGCGCGTTACGGTTGAATCGGCTTGTCAGGTCGAGCAGCTTGCTGCTGGTAAAGCAGCAGTTAACTTCTGTAGTAACGATTATCTGGGCTTAGCGAATAATGAGCGAGTTACCGCTGCCGTAAAGTCTGCTGTTGATGAAGTTGGCTTTGGTAGTGGTGCCTCTCATTTGGTGAGCGGCCATAGTGTGTGGCACCACAAGTTGGAGTACATTTTGGCGCAGGTGACGCAGCGTCCACGTGCATTGCTTTTTTCTACGGGCTATATGGCGAATGTAGCGCTAGTGACGAGCTTACTCGAAAATGGCCAGTTCGTTATTGGTGATAAGTTGAATCACGCCTCTTTGGTTGATGCGGCTCAGTTGGCGTGCTCGGCTAAAAGTCACTCATCATTCCTGCGTTATAAGCATGCCGATTTGGCTGACTTGGAGCGCCAACTTAAAAAAGCTTCCGATGGTGCGCTGGTGTTGACCGATGGTGTTTTCAGTATGGATGGTGATATTGCGCCTCTAGCCGCGCTGGCTTCACTGTGCCGACAATATAAGGCTTCTCTGGCGGTTGATGATGCTCATGGTTTTGGTTGTGTGGGCCCGAATGGCGGTGGATCTGTTTTAGCGG
>NZ_CEXWTU010000111.1:13564-15399 GCF_982758155.1 Marinagarivorans sp.
TATTGATGACGCCCCCATTTACATGGGCACGCTCGGTAAGGCTGTGGGCGGTTTCGGAGCTTTTGTGGCAGGTAGTGAGGCTTTAATCGAAACGCTTATCCAGTTTGCCCGGCCCTATATTTACACTACGGCGTTGCCACCTGCTGTTGCTGCGGGTAATTATGCCAGCGTGTCCCTGCTTTTGGGTGATCCTGCTTGCCGGGCGCGTTTGCAGGATAATATTGCGTACTTTCAGCAGATGGCGAAGCGGTATCTCCCTTGTGGTGATACCGCTGCGTTGTTATCGAGCGACACGGCAATACAGCCTTTGGTGTTGGGTACGGAAAAGCGTTTGATGGCGGTATCTGCGATGCTGTTGCGTGCGGGTTACTGGGTGGGCGCTATTAGGCCGCCTACCGTGCCTGTTGGCACTGCACGGCTGCGCATTACTTTATCGGCGGCTCACAAAAAGCAGCATATTGAAGGTTTGTGGCTAGCGTTAGCTGATGCGCTTAAGGTTGTACCAGAGTGATATGTGTGCGGAATTATTATCGTGAATGATGTGGCAGCTTCACAGCCTAGTGTATTACTCTCGTGGCTTCAAAAAGGGCGGGTTGATGCGCCGATCATAATTGCAATTCACGGCTGGGCTTCGAATGCGCAAGTTTGGCAAGAGCTCGCAAAGCACTTACCAAGTTATGGCATTTTAACGCTCGAATTACCTGGGTTTAGTTCCGGTGCGACGCAAGCGTGTTTATTGGATTTCGAGGCTTTTGTAGGTGCTGCGGGCGATGCAATAAGCAAGGCTAAGCAGCAGTGGCCCGAGTGTGCTTCGCGTGACTTATACCTTTTAGGTTGGTCTTTGGGGGGGCAGGTAGCGGCTGAAATGTCGGCACGAATCCCCACAGTTATTGCGGGTTTGATTACGCTGGCATCTAATCCTTGTTTCGTTGCTCGGCATGACTGGCCTCAGGCTATGAAGCCTGAAACTTATACCGCTTTTTGCGATAATTTTTCAGCTAATGCGGCAAAAACTGTTCAGCGTTTTCATGTCTTGCAAGCTGGCGGGGCGGCTAAGCCGCGCGAGCTCAAGGCGTTAATGCGCGAGCTTATGCCTGTTTGCGGTGATGATCTTTGTTGGTTGCCTACTTTGCGTTGGTTGGGTCTTGATTCGCGCCCAGCGTACGCGGCATTTAATAAGCCGCAGTTGCACCTATTGGCCGAAAGTGATGCGTTAGTGCCTGTGGATACACCTCTTCAGCAATTCGGTGAGGTGCAGGTGTTGGGTGGCGCAAGCCATTGTATGCCCTTGGATTCTGGCGAGTTAGTGGCAAGGGCGGTGAGTGTTTTTGTTAAAACCCACTGCCAGTTCGCTATGGATAAAAGCAAGGTTGCGCGTGCATTTAGTGCGGCGGCTTTGAGTTACGATGCTTTTGCGCGTGTGCAAAAAATAATCGCAGAAAACGTTTTTCGGCGGGTGATGGTATCGAAGCCTGACGCCGGCATACTCTTGGATATTGGTTCCGGCACGGGTGTTTTAACGACCGCACTTGTTCGGGAGGGTGTGGCAGTAGTCGCGCTGGATATTGCCGAAGGAATGCTGCGTTTTTCGAAAGAGCGAGCAGGTTGTGTTGCTACCGAAGGTTCAGCACACTATGTGGCTGCAGATGCTGAATACCTCCCGTTTTCTGATGGCAGCATGACTTGTGTGGTTTCAAGCTTGGCGATTCAATGGTGCGCCGATCTACCCTTGTTGTTTTCTGAAATATATCGCGTGTTAAAGCCGGGCGGGAAAGCGGTAATCGCTACTTTAGGGCCCGGGACTTTGCATGAGTTAAAAATGGCGTGGCAGGCGG
>NZ_CEXWTU010000112.1:0-499 GCF_982758155.1 Marinagarivorans sp.
AACTCAATCTAGACAGTTTAAATAGTTTGTTTGACAGGGTGGGTCCATATAAGCAATTGCCGAGATGTATTCACAGCGTGCCCCAGAGGTTTATGCCGGCACCGCCGCACTGCACACATTTAAATAATACACACTAAAAGTTGTGAACAGAAAACTCCCGCGCACTAAGTCTTCGCGAATAGCCCGTTGCAGTAGATGCCGTTTAAGTTCATGGATTATATTAAGTTGGCGGGGTGGTAGGCAGCTCTCGCTGGTAAATCAACTTTACACGTCAATAGGGCCATTGCCGCGACTTTACCTCCGATTCTCGATTGCCGAGGCATCTAGCTGCGATACCGCCCTTTTTAAAAAGGGAGGTATCGCAATGGTGAGTTACTAATTATTTTGAATTGCCGCTAATAAATAAACCAGTGGTGCATTCCAGTTAATCGTGATTTCGTTGGTGGAATAACTGCACCAAGTATCGCTATAGGACTTGGCGGATAGCGATGATGGATAA
>NZ_CEXWTU010000112.1:509-15296 GCF_982758155.1 Marinagarivorans sp.
TCACAAACGGGTGTTTCTGGCTGCTGACTATGAGGGCCACCCACTAAAAAGCCGGGAACAGGTTCTGCAATGTTATCGGCGAAGGAGGGGCGGTGGTGAATGTCCATGGGTGGCTTGGCGCCGGTGCCGGTAATAAATGAATAGCCGGTGGCATTACGCCCCAATAAGTAATCAACAATGGATGTAGTGGCATCGAGATAATCTGCCGAGGGGCTGAGTTTATTCGCGACCATTAATACCAGCGCTTGATTTGCTGCTGCGCCATTACTGCCCCAATAAAAATCACCACCTAATGCGGTTTCATCGAGCGGTACACCGTAGGCGGTTGATTTATATTTGGTTACAGAACCGTTAGCCGCGCCAATTAAACCTGCGGTAACGTTGTTGTAATCCACCGAAGACATCATGTCTTTACCGTGTTCTGCCAGTGAAATATAACCCAGTGTGGCAACACCGCCCCACCAAGGCGCAATTACGTCGGCATCTATTGTTTTAAAGCGCTCTAAATACGAAGATTGTCCTGTTAATAAATATAACTCGGCTGCAGCCCAAGCGAATTCATCACTCACTGTGCTGTCGCCATAGGTTCCCGTAAAAATATCGGCGGGCTGTCTGTAGATAACCGAAGGATTGGCTTCGGCCCAATTCCATGCGGCGAGAGCGGCCTGACGATACGCTGCACTTTTACCCGGAAAGGCTTGTTCAAAATCGCCGTAAACACGGCTGGCTACCGCCATAACGGCGGCAAAATTTAATGTGGCTGCCGTTGTACGCTGCACCACATAGCGTTGGGCCGTGGTTTGGTTCGGCATTACCGTGCCCACAAAATTTTTGGTGGTTAATTTATGGTACACGCCACCGTCGGGATCTTGCATGTCCTCCATCCACTCTATGTTCCACATGGCCTCATTAAGAATGTCGGGCACATTATCGTTGGATTCGGGAATGTTGACGGAAAGGTTTTTAAAATGCTCGGTGTAATGTTCGTAGGCGGCTAATAAGGTGTAAACCGAAATGCCACTATTGACGATATATTTATTGTAATCGCCGGCGTCATACCAGCCTTTTGGCGCGGAAATAACCGTTCCTTCCTGGCGGGTATTGGAGGTAGCTGAAGCATGAACTAAAACATTGGTATCTGGGTGGCCTGCTGCGCGCTCCCATATGCCGGCATATTGGCTGGGCAGTGCGGTGCTGGCACGGTTGAAATAGTAAGCTTTTAAAGCGGCTTCACCAAGGTCTGTAAATACGGCATTACCTATTTCAAAAGAATAACTTTTACGGCCGCCCACATCGGCAAGGTAATAAGTGCCGGGGGTTGTTACGGGGGAAAAGTCGGCCATGCGAACAGTTTCGCCGGATGGTGCCCAAGTGGCTTCGCTGCTGTATTCGCCACAGTACACTTTAACGTTGTCGCTGGCGCGGGCAATATAAAACTGAGTGTTGGCGGGTTTTTCAATAACCGCGACTTTTTTAGCGTTGGGTAAAAAGCCGACCTGATTAATACGGATAGGAGTATTGCTGGAACCATTCAGACTATTGCCGCCGCAATTAACGATATCGAGCCCGGCGCTAGAACTGCTAGAACTAACCGTATTGGAAGCGCTACTGACGGGCATGGCTGAACTCGCCTGCGGACTACTGGATACTGTTGCCGTGCTACTGCTTTCATTATTTGTTGCGGTGCAGGCACCCATTGCGATAGTCGCGCTGAGTACTAAAAGTTTTTTCACCATGTTTCGTTGCTCCTCAAGAAGATGACTTTTTGATTTATGTCTCCTATCTTGAGTGATTACTTTTTATGGCGATATCGGTGAATTCTAAGATTTGTGAGAGGTGTTCGATAATTACGGTAAATATCTTGTTGGCAACGATAGCGCTGTAATCAGGGGTAAAAATTACCAAGTAAGTCGCTAAGTTTTAAAAGAGGTTAGGGGCGAGGAAACAATATTTCATCCACTAAGGCTTGATTTCGACATCCTTACCTTCGTTGCTCAAAGCGTTACATGCCTCGGTATAGCTCCTGCATACCCTAATGACCAATGTCCATATAAGGGGAGTGCACTAAATAACTTCCCGTTTTTGAATTCCTGGGTGCATGCTTGCCTTCGTTAAAAATATTTGCAATAGCCGGCTATTACGCCATATTTTCGCCTCGTCAAGCAAGCACCCACAAACCCAAATTCCAGCAACTTATTCAGTGCACGCCCCTAAGCCCCGGCATGCAGCCCTTTAAGCGCCTCGGTAAGAAAGCCGAAATTATTATGAAGGGTGTGAACCTGATACTGGGTAGAGAGTATTTTCTGTTTGCTTTAGATAAAAATCCCCTAATCTTCATTAGGGGCTTGGCATTACTCCAATAACTTTATTTGATGGTTTCTAGGCGAATAGCATCTACGGTAATACCGCTATCTCCGGTTTCATCAATAACGGCGCCCATGACATATGCGCTTGGTACAAAGTGGAGTTGAATATCCGCGACAGATAAAATATTGAGTTCGGCAATATCATCCGATACATAATACGTGTGCGAGCCTAATGAGCCATCCTGGTGGTGTGCGTGATGGCCGTGGTCACCAAAACCAAAGAAATTAAAGCGCGCGACAAAAGCTTTCTTGTCTGGTTGCTGTTTACTGCTGATGTAGAGGTTATAGGTATAGTTAGGCAGTTCGGCGACTTTAATATTCTCAAGTGTTAGCCATGTACCTTGTGTGAGTTTTTTGGGCGCGATGGCTTCAAGAGAATCTTTTTGTATTGTTTGTGGTATTAAGTCTACGCTTAATGGCCGAGCTAGCAGTGTTGTTTTACCCGCGATTAAAGGCTGCGCGCTGCCTCTAAAATCTGCGTGGCTTTGCTCAATAAAGCTTTTCGACATGAGTTGCTCTTGTTTGACTTCTAATTGGCAGTTGAACTCTTTACTGTAGTGAACGCTTAATACTTCAGGGCTAAAAGCATCGGCAATGGTTGCTGTCACTTTACTGCCGTCGGCATCAACAAATTGATAGCTGATGTCATACCAGCTAGCCGGCATCCCGAGATTATCTTTTGCCCATTGTAAATCAATGGTTGCGCCGTTGGCTTTATCGTTTAACCAGCACTGCCATAGGCGATCTATGTTGGCATGGTGCATGTAAAACACGGGGTCATTGCCGGCTACGGGAACCCAGCCCATATGTGGCGTAGAGCAGCCATTGCCTACGGCGCAATGCATGTTGCCGTGTGGTTGGCCTTCTAGCATATTTGAGAAACTCACGAAATCGGGTTCGTTAAAAGCATCGGTTGCGCTGGCATTATCGGGGTCGATCAGTTGTTGACGTTGATTTAAGCCCGCCGTGCGATATTGATCAAACATGGGGTTTAATTGTGTATTGCCACCGTCGGAAACTAATTTTGGAAGATAAAGGCCAGTGTCCGTAGTGTTGGCTGCCGCGAAATAATCCCAGTATGGTAAAGCTAAATTTTCATCACCACTATTTTTACGCAAAGAACGTTCGAAATAATAAAGATAGAGTCTATGCCAAGGTAAAAATCGAGGTTCTTTTCTAATAGGGCCTGAACTTGGAGTATGTTGGCATGTGCCCCAAATTCCAGTAGAAAACTCATTGGGTGCGTAAGGCGTTTGGACACTCTCGTAATAATTTTGACAGATCTTAGCGGCTTCGGCTTCGCTATGGGAATAAGGTGGCGAAGTAAACGTTTGTAAGCAACCGGGCAGGCGCCTTTTAATTGTATCGGTTAAGCTCGTGGCGCCTTCTCCGGTACCAAAAAAACCGTGTGTGTTAGCCCAAAAAACAAGGCTTGTTTTAAAATCTACGGTGTTTTGGTCTTTACTGCCATTTTTACGCATAACCTCGAAGGCGTGTTCAATCGATTTTAGCATGGCAGGATTAGCTCGCAATTCTTCAGTGCTTACTCTAAGCGGGGCGCTATTATTCTGTTGTCCCACGTCTGATTCGATTTGCGGAGTTGATTGGCAAGCCGTTAGTAGTATCGCGCTTACCAATAAGGCCCATCGTTGAGTTGTCTTATATTTTAACTTCATATTTTATCCTTATTTTTCGGAAGGTGGTGGGAGTCCACCACCTTGAAAGTGACATGATATTCAAGGTTTAGTGGTGACCTGATTTTTGCGCGCCACCTTTGCCGTCGGGTAATACAACGCTTACATTTTGCATCATGCCTTGGTCTTCATGTTCTAGAATATGACAGTGAAGTACGTACTCGCCGATGTAGCGTTGATACCTTGTTCTAATGGTGATGTCATAGCCAGGTATGACCATGAGGGTATCTCGCCAAGTGCCAATCAAGTTGTCAAATTGTGGGTCTGTTGGTCCGCCGGTATTGTTTTTAATACTGACTATTTGGAAGGGGTTAACATGAATGTGAAACGGGTGAGAGACATTAAGTGAACTCAGATTCCATTCCTGTGCATTACCCAGTATTAGCGTGTGGTCCACACGTGAACCGCTATAGGCTTCGCCGTTAATTAAAAATTGTGTGGGTTCATTGGTGCCGGGAATTAAGTCAAAAACAACTTCTTCTGGTTGTAAGCCTGATTCCGCAATTTCGGCATCGGTAATCGTTGCGTGGGGAACAAACTTCGTTAGTTCAAAATTCTTGAGGTCTGCGATAATTTGTTTGCGTACGCTGGCGGGTTGTTTTTTAGCGGCTTTAATCAATTGTTTTTTAATGAAGATTTTTTGATTGTCTACGGTGCGTTTTCCACGCGCATCAATAATCGCTAATACTTTGGCGTTTTCTTTTCTTGCGCTTACAGAGGCATCGGCTGTTGATGAGTCATCGTAAACACAATAAAACCCTTTTTCTGGTAGGGTAAAGAGTATGTCACTACGGTAACCGGGCTGTAATACATTGGTTATTTTACTGATGATTTTTTGATGTGTTAGGCCATCGGCAGCGACTTCAAATTGTTCTACATCCAGACCATTACACGCAGCGTTGACTTCGCTTTGCTTATCTTGATTAGAGGCGGCAAAAGATAATAGCTTTGTAGTATCCCCGATTTTTCGAATGCGTAAATTGACGGTTTCGTTAAAGCCGGCATCGATCATGCGCCAGCGGTAAACTTGGGCGGTGTTCATGATAATTTCTGGGCGAGCTTGGCCATTGATTAGCGTGTAGCGGCCAGAGTTCCCCCAAGCTGTGGGGCTGCCAACCTGAGCTGAGAAATTTTCTACAATACCTACATCGCCCTCTTCGCAAACCCAAGGGTTAATGCCGTCGGCAGGTGTGGTTTCATATTGGGTTTTAATATTGCCGCTTTCGTCAAAACAAGCATAAGGAATTTGTTGTAATAATTTCACCTCTGTATGGACACCGGCTTTGGGCTCAAAGGATTTTAATAAAGTATCTAGGTCGCCATTACTGGTTTTTGATGGGTAGCGATTTCCCTTAATGACTAGCGCGCCGGACATCCCGCTGGCCACTTGCATGGCAGTCGAGCCGTGTTGGTGCGGGTGGTACCAGAAAGTACCGGCGGGGTGGTCGCTGGGTACATTGTATTCGTATTCAAAATTAACGCCGGGGTTAATGGAAATTAATACATTATCGCTGTTGCCCGAAGGTGATATCCACAAACCGTGGGAATGCAGGTTGGTCACATTAAAGCAGCCATCTGGCGCCGGTGTATTCGAATCGGCGGTGACGCACTCGTCACCTTGGGCGGGTAACTGGTTTTTAATATTAAAACGCACGGTTTGGCCGGGCTTCATTACCACGGTCGGTGCTATAAATTGGCTGTTATACGAACGTAAATTTACGCGGTCGTGTTTACCTGTGGCCGGGTTGTAAATGGTACCGTCGGCGTAGCTAATGGGCATGTCGTAGGCAATTTCTTGCTCTGTTTTAATGCCCTGTAAAAAAGCGGCTTGAGTTAAGTTATTCCCGCGGGACTTTACTGTCGACAGAGTATTGGGCTGTGTTGCTCCTCGCTCTTGTAATAAGGGTAAAGGTTTAAGTGCATCGAGTGCATGTACATTGCATGCGGCAAAACACAGTAGTGCCCCTGCCGCCAGTAAGTGGCGAGGTTTGGCAAAGTGTACTGACATAGTGTAATCCTAATGATTGTAGTGAGTAGATTGATTTTTTATTATTGAGTCGACGGTGGGCTGCAGGTTAATAAGTAATTCGAGGTTCTGCCGTTTTTTTTGGCAGAGGCTAAGGGGCGTGCACGAAATATGTTGCTGGAGTTTGCGTTTGTGGGTGCTTGCTTAGCGAGGCGAAAATATGGCGTAATAGCCGGCTATTGCAAATATTTTTAACAAAGGCAGCGTGCACCCAGGAATTCAAAAACGGGAAGTTATTTAATGCACGCCCCTTAGTGGGGGAAATATTATTTCCTTGTCCCTGAGGTTGAGCCAAAAGCTAGCGGGCACAAAAAAGGGCGCCGTTATGGCGCCCTTTTCGTTTTACCTGCGAAAGTGCAGATTAAACGCTGTAGTACAATTCAAACTCAAGTGGGTGAGTTGTCATGTTGATCGCTTCTACATCTTGCTTCTTCAGGTCGATATAGGCATCGATAGTGTCGTCGGTGAATACGCCACCAGCAGTCAAGAACTCACGATCGTTATCAAGAGCGTCTAAGGCTTCAGATAAAGATGAGGCAACTGTTGGGTATTCTGCCAATTCTTCAGGCTCAAGATCGTATAAATCTTTATCCGCTGAATCGCCAGGGTGGATCTTGTTCTTGATGCCGTCAAGGCCAGCCATTAACAAGGCCGAGAAGCATAAGTAAGGGTTAGCAGTACAATCAGGGAAGCGAGTTTCGATACGCTTGCCTTTAGGCGACGTCACGTAAGGAATACGGATAGAAGCAGAGCGGTTACGGGCTGAGTAAGCCAAGATAACGGGGGCTTCGAAGCCAGGAACTAAACGCTTGTAAGAGTTAGTCGAAGCATTACAGAAAGCATTCAATGCTTTTGCGTGCTTAATAACACCGCCAACGTAGAACAATGCCATTTCAGAAAGACCAGCATAAACATCACCAGCGAACTGGTTGGTGCCGTCTTTAGTGATTGACTGGTGAACGTGCATACCAGAACCGTTATCGCCAACTAAAGGCTTAGGCATAAAGGTCGCTGTTTTACCGTAGGCGTGAGCAACGTTATGTACGCAGTACTTAAGTACCTGAACTTCATCCGCTTTCTTAACCAAAGTGTTGGCGTTAACGCCGATTTCACATTGGCCAGCAGTGGCGACTTCGTGGTGGTGAACTTCGATGGTTAAGCCCATGGCTTCCATCGCGTTACACATAGCGCCACGAATGTCGTGTAATGAATCAACAGGAGGAACCGGGAAGTAGCCGCCTTTAATGCCAGGACGGTGACCTAAGTTGCCGCCTTCTACTTTCTGGCCGCTGGTCCATGCTGCTTCTTCAGAATTGATTTTGTAAAAAGCACCGCTCATGTCAGCGCCCCATTTTACATCGTCAAAGACGAAAAATTCTGGCTCTGGGCCGAAGAATGCTGTGTCGCCGATACCGGTAGAAGCCAAGTACTCTTCTGCGCGTTTCGCGATAGAACGTGGGTCGCGCTCGTAACCTTGGCCAGTCGTTGGCTCAACGATGTTACAACGAACGATAACAGTAGACTCTTCGGTGAATGGGTCAACTAAAGAGGCATTGTCGTCAGGCATAAGGATCATGTCTGATTCGTTAATGGTTTTCCAGCCTTCAATAGAAGAACCGTCAAACATTTTGCCTTCAGTAAAGAAGCTATCGTCCACTTCAGATGCAGGAATGGTGACGTGTTGCTCTTTACCTTTGGTATCGGTGAAGCGCATGTCTACCCAGCGGGCTTCGTTTTCTTTAATCAGATTCAGAGTGTTCTCTGACATTGGTGGCCTCCGTAATGGTCCAAACGTTTTTTGTAATTTTAAAAAGTCAGGGCGAGTTATCACTGGCTTTCGGCCGCACAATTTAAGTGTTTATGGGGCAATTAGCAAGAGACAACAGGTGGCGGTTGAAGGGCAAGTTGTATGCCATAATAAGCGTTTGGCCGGGCAGGCTCGAAACTCGAGCTGACGAGCTCTTTTTACTTAAATTTAGTGTATCTATTTGGTGCATTTTATATTTTACGCATCATTTTGGTGATTTTATGCATTTCATTATTCGTTTGTTTCCTGAAATAACTATCAAGAGTCCTTCTGTTCGTAAGCGAATGGCTCGGCAGTTGGCTGATAATATTCGGATTATTGTACGCCGAGAATTTGAGTCTGCGCGGGTAAGGCAGGACTGGGATAAGTTGGATGTTAATGTCCGAGGTTATGAGGATGATGCAACCGCGCTTGCTATGACGCGTTTGTTGGCAGGGATTCCCGGTATTGCCAATTTTTCGCGCGTGCGGACTTTTGAGGCCGGAGATTTACATAAAACATACGAAGATACGGCTTCCATTTGGGGGGCGCAGCTGAAAGGGAATACATTCTGCGTAAGGGCTAAGCGAACGGGTACTCAAGATTTCACCTCGGTGGAGTTGGAGCGTTACGTCGGTGGAGGTCTGAATCAACACTTTGAGTCGGCGGGTGTCGATTTACATAATCCTGATATCACGGTCCATATCGAGTTAAGGGGTGATGTGTTGTATGTGATCGAGGATAAACATCAGGGGTTGGGCGGGTTTCCTATCGGGACGCAAGGTGCTGTTCTGTCGCTAATTTCGGGTGGTTTTGACTCTACGGTAGCGAGTTATTATTGCATGAAACGCGGATTGCGGACGCACTACTGCTTCTTTAACTTAGGTGGCAAGGCCCATGAGTTGGGCGTAAAAGAAATGGCATATTACCTTTGGCACCGTTTTGGTTCGTCGCACCGCGTTAAGTTTGTGACGGTGCCTTTCGAAGGCGTCGTTAAAGAAATTCTTGAAAAAGTCGACCCTTCTTGCATGGGGGTGGTGCTGAAGCGTTTGATGCTTAGGGCTGCCGAGCAAGTTGCGGTGCGCGCTAAGGCAGAAGCGTTGGTTACCGGTGAGGCCGTAGCGCAGGTTTCGAGTCAAACCCTAACCAACCTTAAGTGTATCGATCAAGCTACTAATGCCTTGGTTTTGCGCCCGTTGGCGCTTATGAATAAAGGTGACATTATTGACGAGGCGCGCCATATCGGCGCTGAAGCGTTAGCGGCGAGTATTCCAGAGTACTGCGGTGTGATATCGGTTAAGCCTTCTGCTTCCCTTCGCTTGTACAAAGTTGAAGAGGCGGAGGCTGCGATGGATATGACGGTATTGGATGAGGCGCTCGAGAATTCTAAAGCGCAGCTAATTGATACCGTTATGGCTGATGTGGAGAAGGGGCAGTCGCAGGTGGATTATGTGGCCGAGCCGCAAGAGGGTGATGTGGTAGTTGATATTCGCCATCCTGATGAGGTTGAGGTTAAACCGCTGGTCTTGGATTCGGCGGTGCTTGAGATACCCTTCTATAATTTAAATGAGGCTTACACTAAGTTGGACGCAACTAAGCGCTACTTACTTTTCTGTGATCGAGGGGTTATGAGCGAGCTGCACGCATCCTATTTGAAGGATGAAAATCATCGTAATGTTGCGGTGTACCGTCCGGAATAATTGAGGCAGCTGCTTGCTGGGCGCCTCCTATCCTAGTTGAAAGGCGCATATGGCTCGAGAGCAAAAAGCTAATCAGAACATACGTACCGCACTAGTGATGGCGCTGCTGATTCTCTGTGTGGCTATTGCGTCGTGGTTCTATATGCAGCACTTTATGGTGGGGAGTAAGGGGTATCGCAATGTTACCTTTACCGATGCTTTGTTGGAGTGTGAATCCTTCACTCGGCAGCGCTATGGTCCTCGCTTGAAGCGCTTGACTATAGACGATCACTCGAGTCGTTGGGAGCAGCGTTCGGGGGAGTATAAGGTGTTTTTTACGGCTACGATGCAGGCGGGCCCTGAGGCGACAGATATGCGAGATTATTGGGTGTCGTGCGATGTTAGTGGTAGTGCCGGAAAGGTGAGCGATTACGATATGCTGGAAGATAAGGGGGCTAAAAGTGAGGTGCAGCGCCGCGATGGTGGTGGCGGGATGTTTGGCTGGCCTTAGGGGCGTGAATGAAATAACTTTCCGTTTTTGAATTCCTAGGTGCAGGCTTGCCTTCGTTAAAAATATTTGCAATAGCCGGCTATTACGTCATATTTTGGCCTTGCCAAGCAAGCACCCACAAACCCAAATTCCAGCAACTTATTCCGTGCTCGCCCCTTAGTGCGGCGCTGTATTTTAGGATTTAAAAGCTGAGTGATTGCTGGACGGCCTCTTCAAGCTTGGAGTCTAGTGGTGTTGTCATGCTGCCAAAGTGGGTAACGTGGCCTTTGTTGTCTACAAGGTACTTGTTGAAATTCCAGCTAGGTTTTTGTGTTTTAGCTGCCAAGTATTTAAATGCTGGCGTTACTTTGTCGCCTTTAACTGCGCTGTGTTCAAACATGACGAATGTGACGCCGTAGTTTTCGTAGCAAACGCGGGCGGTACCTTCTTCACTTTTCTCCTCTTGCCTAAAGTCCGCGCTGGGGAAACCTACAACCACTAAGCCTTGCTTCGCGTACTTTTTGTGTAGCTCTTCTAAGCCTGCAAATTGCTTGGTGAATCCACAGTGGCTGGCAGTGTTAACGACCAGTGTTGCTTTGCCTGCGTTATGTAAATCACATAAATTTGCGCTTTCTTTGCTGTGTAGTTTACGTATTGTATTGTCAAAGGCTTCTGGGCATTCTGCATTGGCGCCGTAGGGTATTAAGAGAGGGGCGCTGAGTAGTAATGTTTTGATCCACATTGTTTGGTTGCTCTTCGCGAAGTTTAGGGAATTGTTAGCTTTTACGGGAGTCTTAGTGATTCAGATCTTTTCGTTAAGTGAGTGGGCAATAAAAAAGCTCCAGAAGGAGCTTTTTTATTGCACTTTAATCAACGGCAGGTATTAGAAGCTGTAGTTGATGCCAAGAGTAACGCCGTTAGTTCGCAGCGTTGTATCGCTGTCGCCGACGGGTAATGATTGGATTAAGTTTTTGTACTCAATGTTGAAAACGTAGTGCTCTTTAAAGTAAAAGCCAACGCCAACACCCATGGAGAATGAACCTTCTGATTCTGAGTACTCACCAGCGGAATCGCTATTGATGCTTGATGCTCCGTTGCGGTAAATCCACTCGTCGGGCTTGTCTATTTCTCCTGCATACTCAGACTGGGTAAGGGTGCTTGGTGCAACGCTAAATTCTGAGTCAAATACGGTATAGCCAATCAAGCCATAGAAAATAGCGGTATCGTTTTTGATTTGAGGCTTAAGATAAAAGCTTGCGTAGTAATTTAGCTCAGCCTTGACTGGTGATTCAAGTCTCGTATAGCGAACCCCTGGCTCTTTGGCGTCAGGGTCTTCGGTTGTGGGAGCGCTAAGTTCGGTTAAAGAGTAGCCGCTCCAGCCTATATCTTCAGTTTGTCGTCCTACACCAAAGCCCACGCGGGCTTCAACTGCAAGCCAAGGAAGCGCTTCGTAGCCAAAAGCTCCCTCAAGTGCGGATAGGTTGAAGTTGGCGCTGCCCGTTGAGTCGTCAGACATTTTCCAGGCGCTTCCGGCGGCGCCAGCGTAAAACTTCTTGTCGTCCGCAGCGTTAGCGCCCATGGCCAGAGAGGTAGAAAGGGCGATCAGCAATAGCTTTTTCATGACTTTGTTATCTCCAAGGGTTTGCGCTTTTGCGCTATTCGTTATTGTAGGTTGCCAGGTCAGGTGTTGGCCTAGTAATAGCTCAAGTATTCGATTAATTTGTAAGATTGTCAAACATACCTTAAGAGAGATGCGACAAAGGTTGGATGGTGGCTATCGCCGGAGGCGATAGATAGCTATAATGCGCGCCGGAAAAACGTTCTAGCCCCTTCCTTTTATTCCATATAAGAGCAAGCATAGCTGCTCTTACCGAAAGTCAGTCTTTTTTACACTCCTTGAGGTGTTCTGTGATAGATAATTTGCGCAATGTTGCCATCATTGCCCACGTAGACCATGGCAAAACCACGCTAGTAGACAAATTACTCCAGCAGTCTGGCACCCTCGACCGAAAGGATCAAGGTGCTGAGCGTGTTATGGATTCTAATGACCAAGAAAAAGAGCGCGGAATTACCATTTTGGCTAAAAATACGGCCATCCAGTGGAATGATTACCGCATTAATATCGTTGATACCCCTGGTCACGCCGATTTTGGTGGTGAGGTAGAGCGCGTATTATCGATGGTTGATAGTGTGTGTTTATTAGTGGATGCCGTTGATGGGCCTATGCCGCAAACGCGCTTTGTAACCTCAAAAGCATTTGAGCAAGGCTTGCGCCCTATTGTTGTTATCAACAAAATTGACCGTCCGGGTGCGCGTCCTGATTGGGTAATGGATCAGATCTTTGATTTATTTGATTCATTGGGCGCTACTGATGAGCAGCTTGATTTCCCTGTGGTTTACACCTCGGCCATTAATGGAATTGCCGGTTTAAACCCTGAAGAGATGGCGGAAGATATGAATCCGCTGTATCAGATGATTGTTGATCAGTGCCCTGCCCCTAAGGTTGATCCCGAAGCTCCGTTCCAAATGCAAGTTTCTGCCTTGGCTTACGATAGCTATGTTGGCGTTATTGGTGTTGGTCGTATTACCCGTGGTCGCCTTAAGCCTAATCAGCAAGTTATTGTTAAGTCAGCTGACGGTAAAGAGCGTAAGGGTAAAGTGCTTAACGTTAAAGGCTACTTAGGGTTGGAGCAGGTTGAGACTCAGCTCGCACAAGCGGGTGACATTGTTTGTATTAATGGTATTGACGGCTTAAGTATTTCGGATACTTTGTGCGATCCCGAGCATGTTGAGGCGTTGCCTGCTTTGAGTGTTGATGAGCCAACAGTAAGTATGACCTTTATTGTGAACGACTCACCGTTTGCAGGTAAGGAAGGTAAGTACGTTACTACGCGTAATATTAAAGATCGCTTGGATCAAGAGCTGATTCACAACGTAGCTTTACGCGTTAAAGCGGGCGATACGCCAGATAAATTCATTGTTTCTGGTCGTGGTGAATTGCACTTGTCAGTATTGATTGAAACCATGCGTCGTGAAGGTTTTGAAATTGGTGTTTCTCGCCCTGAAGTTGTTCAGCGCTTGGTCGATGGAGAGATTCAAGAGCCCTATGAGCAGGTTGTGATCGATGTTGAGGATCAGCATCAAGGCTCGATTATGGAAGAGATTGGCTTGCGTAAAGGTGAGCTTACAAATATGACGCCCGACGGTAAAGGCCGTGTTCGCTTGGAGTTCATGATTCCTTCGCGTGGCTTAATTGGTTTCCGTGGTGCGTTTTTAACCATGACGTCTGGCTCAGGAATTATGACCAGTATTTTCGATCACTACGGTCCTGTTAAAATGGGCGATGTTGTGAGTCGTCAAAACGGTGTGCTGGTAAGTATGGTTAAGGGTAAAACAGCAGCTTACTCGTTGTTTAACTTGCAGAGCCGTGGTCGATTGTTCTTGGGGCATGCTGTTGATATTTACGAAGGTCAGGTGATTGGTATTCACTCTCGTGATAACGACTTGGCTGTTAACCCGATTAAAGGTAAGCAGTTAACGAACGTGCGTGCATCAGGTACTGATGAGGCTTTGACACTTGTTCCGCCTATTAAGCATACTCTTGAGCAGGCTCTCGAATTCATCGAGGATGATGAGCTGGTGGAAGTTACGCCGGAAAGCATTCGTATTCGTAAGAAATTGCTAACTGAGAATGAGCGCAAGCGCGCAAAATAGTATTCACTTGATAGTTTAAGTGTTCAAAAGGCTGCATTTGCAGCCTTTTTTTTGTCTTGAGATTTGTGTTGTTGTAACCGTTATAAGGGAGCATTGCTAAATCGTTTTTGACTGCATGAAAATTAAATAGCATTGTGAGGTTGTGAATTATGATGCGGATTGCACTATTTTTAGGAGCTAACTTGGGAGTTATGTTAGTGGCGAGTTTAACTCTCTGGCGCTAATTCAGGGGGGGGGAGCACTTTTGTTATGTTCTTTGCCCGTATTATTGGCCACGTGGTCGATCGTGCTATTAACCGAAGTAGCAGTGGGCATGGGGTTGGTTTTTACATCGCAACGTTTGTAGCTGAAATGGTGTTAGGTGTTTTGGCGAGTATGATTGTTGCGTGGTTTTCGCGTCGTCGAGAGTTCCAGGCTGATATCGAGGGCGGCTTTTCTGGGCGTTTTGGCAGTGCATTTGCGGCTCATCCGCCATTGGCGGTTCGAATAGCGGCTCTGAAAAGTCGGCAGTAAGCAGTATTAAAAAACTTCTTCATGATATTGGATTGCATTGCTTGGAATGCTTTGCTGCGCTTCCTTTTTGGCCTGCGGTGCGTTTTCGGCTCTAAATACTTCAAAAATGGCATCGGGGTCATCGATTCTGGCGCGTTCGCCTGTCTCGGGGTTGATGCGCACAGAAACAATGCCGGCTGGCTGGGGTAGGCGGTATTCCGGTCGATTCTCGAGGGCATCTCGCATGTAGTCAATCCAGATGGGTAGCGCTGCTGAGCCGCCAAATTCGCGAAGCCCCAAGTTGCGGTTGTCATCAAACCCGACCCATGTCGTTGTGACTAGTCCGCCAGCATAGCCGGAAAACCAAGCGTCGGTAGGGCCGTTGGTTGTACCTGTCTTCCCTGCTAGGTCGCTTCTATTAAGGACTTTGGCCTTGGTCGCTGTGCCGCGGCGGACAACATCGCGAAGCATTGAATCCATGAGGTAGGCGACTTCTTCGCTGATCACGCGAGGCGCCTCGGTTAGTTCGGGTGCTGCCTG
>NZ_CEXWTU010000113.1:0-15270 GCF_982758155.1 Marinagarivorans sp.
ATATTTTTAACGAAGACAAGCGTGCACCCAGGAATTCAAAAACGGGAAGTTATTTAATGCACGCCCCTAACCTCGACAACCTATACCTGCACCACTCGAATATTATCAGCTTCCCAGTAAGGCCCGCCTAAATTGATAGGCCGCCACTGCCTTCCCCCTAGCACTAAAATTCCGTGTCGCTTATAAGCAAATCAATGGCAAACTGCTAGAACAATAATGTTTTCTCCATCACCCTACAATCTTATCTATTAAGCGCTTTCGCCGTCTAGACTCTAGGTAGGGTCTATTGATCTTATAGAGTCGAGGTTTTGATGGGGCGGACATTGAGTGAAGTATTACAGCGTGTGCGATATATTGCGTACAAGCTGCCTTCGCGTGCCTGTCGATTATTTGTACGCTCAAACCTTTCTGCCACCTTGATCTTCTTCACCCTTTTTGCAACCACCACTGCCGCCGACGTATTCACTTCAGCAATAAAGAGCCAATATTTTTTTGAAAACCGCTTAAGCGAGAATGACGATGGACTAGGGGATATCCGAGCCATATTACAAACGCACGATGGCTTTATGTTAATTGGAGCCGACGCGGGCTTGTATCGCTACGATGGCTATAATTTCGAACACATCCATATTGCTGAAGAATCTAAGCAATACATTACTGAAGTACGTCATATTTCTAAGTTATTTGAAGATAGCCAAAAACGATTATGGGTAGGCTCCACGGTAGGGATTTTGGAGCTGGATCGCTCAACCAATTTACTCAGTAATATTAGTCAAGATCGTACTACAGGTTTTTACGTGAATGATATTGCCGAACTGAATAATGGAGATATTATTTTTGCTTCTTATCAGGGCTTTAAAATATTTAATCCAGTAACTCATGAAAGCACCTTATACACCACTCAATCCACAGATACTCAGGGCAATCTAAGCGACGACACCATCTATTCGATATGGGTACAAGACGACAGAAATATTTGGCTAGGCACACGCAAAGGTCTCAATCATTTTGATTCAACAACAAAGACGTTCCAAACCATAAAAATTAAAAACATAGAAAATCAAAGTGATCTTGCAGTACACGCACTTAAACCCAATAACAATAATGGATTGTGGCTGGGAACAAACGGTGGACTCATTCACTACAATATCGGCACTCAACAATCGCGTATTTACAATCATGAGGCAAACAACCCACAAAGCTTAAGCAGTAATACCGTATTGACTCTCTTGAACGATTCAAAAAATCAGCTATGGGTTGGCACTGACTCTACAGGTTTAAACTTATACAATCCTCAAAGTGATTCGTTCTCGCATGTACAGCATGAGGCCGGGCAAGTGGGCACCTTAAGCTCCAATACTATACGAACAATATACGAAGACTCACAAGGAGACATTTGGATCGGGAATTATCCTTCGGGCCTCCATTATTTAGATCAATCAACGATAGGGCTGAGCCATGTAAATCAGAAAAATGGATATGAAAATGGCTTAAGCCATAACTCCATCATGAGCATTAGTGAAGATACACACAATAATTTTTGGTTGGGCACTGATGGTGGAGGCCTTAATTATTGGAATTTAAAAACCAATAGCTATACACATTATAAACACGACAGTAATGACCCAAACACTTTAGCGAGTAATGCGATATTAGACACTTATCTCAAAGATAATTATTTATGGCTTAGCATGTGGGGCGGAGGCATTAATCGTATGAATGTGAACAACGACCAGATTATTCGCTACCCTTTCACATATAAAAAAATACCCGGATATAGCCAAGCATCTGAAGTTAATAGTGGTAACATATGGACAATTAAGGACGACAAAAAAGGCCATATTTTTCTTGGCACCCATAACGCAGGGCTAGCCATTTTTGATACCGAGCTAGCGGTATTCAACCATTACACTTCCGATGAACATATTAATAATAATAACGTACCGGCAGAAATAATTTGGGATATTAGCATCAGTACAGATGGCCGTATTTGGCTGGCCACTTTAAGCGGCATCTGCCTCTTTAACCCGGATACGGGTAAGTGCCCTCGCCCACAAGGAACAGAACATTTATACAATGGTACTAGCGATCAATCCATCCTCAGTATTTTTCAAGATAAAAACGGATTAATGTGGCTAGGATCGGACAACGGTCTTTATCAATACGACCCCAAAACCTATGAACTTATACGCTACGGCGATGACTACGGAATTGAAAACGGTACCATACGTACAATTATTGAAGACAATCTTGGCATGCTTTGGGTTGGGCATAAAAGAGGTATTTCATCCTTTGATCGCGACACTAAAACCTTTACCAACTATACCCGCTACCAAGGTCAACCCCTCGGCGAAATAAACCCCCGCGCATCCCTACTTACAACAACAGGGCAATTATTATTTGGCAGCACAAACGGTTTATACATTATTACCCCTGACAAATTACATAATACTAAATATCAATCAGAAATAAAAATAACCGAACTCAAAGTTTTAGCAAGGCCCATTCGCATTGACGACGGAACCAATGTATTACAAAAAACTATTGACAGAACTAAAAATATAGAACTTTCACATAATGAACGCATGTTTACTTTTGAGTTTTCGGCATTAAATTTTCGCCATGTAAGCACCAATCGTTATTCCTATTTTCTAGAAGGTTTTGATAAGGAGTGGATTCATATAGGCCAGCAACGCTCTGCCACTTATACAAACTTAAACCCAGGCTCTTATACCTTTATGGTTAAAGCAAGCAATGTAGGGCTAGATTGGGATTCCGAACCAGCGGTAATAAAAATAACAATATTGCCGCCACTGTGGCAAACAGCATGGGCACACTCAATATATGTATTCTTAATTGCATTACTCGGATGGATAATTTTTATGCTTGGACGCTATAAAATGCGATCCGATAGATTTGAAAATTTGTCGATTACCGATCCACTTACTGGTTTATTAAATCGCGCAGGCATTCACAACATTGTGAATAAAATGATTCCCAAGCTGGGAACACAATCGACTGTAGGACTCATACTTATCGACATTGATCACTTTAAATCTGTGAATGATAATTTTGGTCACGACGTGGGTGATGATGTACTGATAACTTTAAGCGATAGCATTAATACCTCCATTCGCGGCAGCGATTCTTTTGGGCGCTGGGGCGGAGAGGAATTTATTTTGATATGCCCAGGCAGCAGCGAAGAAAGCATTCGCAATATTGCCAATGCTGTGTGTCAAACTGCTGCTACGACACCTATCCAGACACAGGGGAAAAGCCTTACTATCACTGTCAGTATCGGCTACGGAATTAAAGCGCACAACGAAAATTTTGAACGCGCGCTTAAGCGCATCGACATTGCTCTTTACCACGCCAAACACAATGGCCGTAATAGGACCGAGGCAGCTTCACTTAAGGAATCTCTTAATTGAAAACTCAAGCCTGACTATTACGGTTATGAACATGCCTGTATATTAGTAGAGAACTTTACTTTACCGCTTTTTGATAGGGAATGGATAGCACAGATTCTAGCGCAGGCTTTGCATTTATTTTACGATCAAAAAGCAATGGGTAGTTAGTGCGATTAGCAATAGGGTAATCATTTTTCCATGACATGCTATCGTGAATACCCCAAAGCGTTACACGGCTTATTTTATCCCGCTTAGCGTAGAATAATTCAAATAGCTCGGCATAGCGCTCTGTTAATTGTCGCTCTACCGCCAGTGGTAAACCATGAGTATAGGGATCTAAAAACGTTTCAAATTCTTCGAGCTGAAATTGTGGGTGTAACATACCAGCCCCAATAATTTGCCCCTCTTTAGTTAAAGGCAAAACATCGATGTCCAACTCTGTAATCATAACTTTAATGCCAAGTGCCGCGTAAGCATCTATGGCTTCTTCAATATATTCACGCTTTGGAAAATTCAGCCCCCAATGTGCCTGTATTCCTACGCCATCTATGCGTATGCCCTCAGCTTGCAACATTTTTACCATACGCACAATGCCGGCAACTTTTGCCGGCCGCCAAGCATTAAAATCGTTGTAGTAGAGCTCTGTATTGGGGGCGTACTGCTCTGCAAATTTAAAGGCATATTTAACCAGCGTGTCGCCATCACCGATGCCGTTCACCCATGTGGTAGGCCGATACGACCCGTCGTTATCTATAACCTCATTAACAACATCCCATGCTTGAACTTTTCCCGCGTAACGGCCTGCAACAGTTTCTATGTGTTGCCGCATACGCTCAATTTGCTGCTCGGGTGTATTAGGTTTTTTATTGTGGAAAAAAAACCAGCTAGGGGTTTGATTATGCCAAACCAAGGTATGACCAACGATAAACATATTATTCTGCTGGCCAAATTCGACAAATTCATCAGCTGGGCCAAAGTTGTACTCGCCAGGCTTCGGATTAATAACTTCGGCTTTCATGACATTTTCAGGCGTAATGCTGTTAAATTCACGGATGGCGATACCCTGAAGCTTACTGCCATCGCTCTGAGTTATATCTTCGTTTAGCGCACTACCGATTAAAAAAGCCCCTTGATAAGCGGTATGCAATTCACTGCTATGGGTAGCCGTAGGCACGACAGTACAATCCTTGCAGGCGGTAAAATTACTACATCCAGCAAGAAATACTAAATTTGATAATAGTGCTAAATAAGTCGCTTTCATTATTTACTCTTATTATTAAAATTAACCGCTAGATAACGGCACACCGAGCTACACACCTGCTCCTGAGCACGTTTCGCCCAGCATCACGCGGTGCGTTTTACGGAAAACGATGACACCCATAAGACTTTTATGCAAATAACGGTAACCCACAAACATGGGACTTGCTTCATGAATCAGCACAAAATACAGGCAGTTTTTATGTATTATATTTTGTACCGGCAGACGTTAGTGCAAAACTACGGCGAAGGTTATCAAAGCAAGATGACCTAATCGCTAAATCAATTCAAAGGGATAATAGTCGCGAACAATCAATTACAACTCACCCGCTAAGCCAACGAATATCAATTAATAACTCCCATTTACAAGACGCTATATTAGGCGAAGTTATTTATCCCGCTATGACAAAATTAGCAGAAAGGTGATCGGTTTTAACCCAACTTAGCGAAAGTAGTGGAGGCAAGTCAGCCTCCAGGGAAGCTGATGATTAGAATAATAACTGAAAAAATATCAGAAATTAGCACCATCGAGTGATTTAGGTATAGCTAATAACTGAGATTTTTTAACTTAACACGGATCGGGTTTTGAACATCCTTTCATTTTATTCACTCTAGAGCCTCCAAGGCTAGTATCGCCACCCCAAGGAAAATGATAGAAAGTTCTCACCTATATTGGGTTCCTGTAAAGTGCCATTTGAATAGTGCATGAAAAACAATTCCATCGTATATCTCTCGAACCTATACCCCATGCCCAACCGTTCCCGAAAAACAAATTTAGACCCTATACGCTCTGTACCATCGTCGCCAATAAATGCCCCTAAGCCCAAGAAACCATAGTATTTCTCTCCACCAAAAATGACATCTTGCGACAAACCCAATAAGGTCACACCAGCTAAATTATCTTTTGAATCCACACCACCGTAGTAACCGCCATAATAGCCAACATGAATATTCCGTCGCCCCTGCTGGCGAAAAAATGTATTCGGCTGACTGTAATTTAAAGTAACCCCATGGTATTTAGGCTCAAAACCACCATTTTGCACAGACATTCCGACATCAACTGCCAGCTCATTATCGTAAGTTGTACGCTCTGCCGCATAAACCGCAGCAACATTTGCCGATAGAACAACCGTAAGGCCCAACGTATAAATAGGCATCCACTTCATATATTTTATAATTCCTAATAATTTTTTGGATTAGAGTTAACTGCTGACCCAGAAGGAAGATTATCGCCAACAAGGAAGTAACGACAATCGAGGACATACACATCTAAACTCGATCCGGAGTATAAAGATCTAAAGGACGAGGCAATAGTAGTTTATCCAATTAGGCGAAGAGGGCCTGCAGGGAAGCAGGTTATGGGAATAACGCATTGAGGCAGGAAGCCCCTTATTAGACATTGCATCCGTATAGGGATATACGTTATTAGGGTACTGCAGGAGCTATTACCGAGGAGCATAATGTCGTGGAGCAGCTATCCAGGCACGTAACGCTTTGGGCAACGAAGGTAAGGATGGCCCTACGCCCAATGGGACAATCTATTATTTCCTCGCCCCTTAGCTATCATATCAAGTACTCTCGAGTCGATGATTAAGCAAAAATAATACTAGAATAAGCAGTAATATTTTTAGATATGGAGAGGAGTTTTCAAGGTGTAGGCCATATCAAAATATTATCTAACGAGCAAAAAAATCATCGAAAATTACACTCAGCATTGATCTAAGTTTTCGGTGTAAGGCTTTATAAAATCCCTCCACCCAACACAACAATAAAAGTTTTTTCAATATGCGTAATATTATTTCGCCAACCATCACCACAACCGACAAACCCTGAAGTATTTTAATTGCAGCGACACCTTGAGTTTTTTGTTACCGCTTAGGAGCGTGCACGGAATAAGTTGCTGGAGTTTGGGTTTTTGGGTGCTTGCTTGACAAGGCGAAAATATGGCGTAATAGCCGGCTATTGCAAATATTTTTAACGAAAGCAAGCGTGCACCCAGGAATTCAAAAACAGGAAGTTATTTCATGCACGCCCCTTAGCAGGTTATGAATGCCCTATCGTTTATTGGCCTACTGCCCCCCCCCTGAAAACTCTAATGATCACAAAGCTTCATACAATCGTTATACATTTGTGATGATTCTAAATTTCATGCATGCGTTAATTAGATCCGAAAACAGATGGTATAAATAACCCACCAAGGAAAAACGTTATGCAAAAATGAAATCAACTTTCATTAGCCATTAGCTTAAGCATGGGCTTATTTACTAGCTTTAATGCATCAGCTGAAAGTTATGGCATTAGTAATCATACTGCACAGAGTAAACATCAATTAATAAAAGAACTAAAAAAAATTAAAAGAGAGCAGCGTCAAAAACGATGCTCTAGAGCTAGGCACGATGATCCTCGTGAAATTCGGCAATTACTCCGGCGAGAAGATATCAGACCACTCCCAAAAGGCTTATGTGACCGCTTAGTCGAGCTGGAGCGTCGACCGCACTCCCAAACTGTACTTCCTGTATTTTCTGAAGCCGACGATCCCAGTCAACTATTTGCTTATTACAACCTCGATACCACCGAATTCGAGCCTAATCCTTTTACCGCTGGGATTGAAGGTATTAATGACCAAGCACTCGCGACTGGAGCAAATGTTGCTAATGGAAATTTACCCACCATAGGCAGTGTTCGCATGGTTTTTGAGCCCAAAGAAGGGCTACCTGGCGACCCACAAGACTTTCGTGACCCGGCGGCCTTTATCGATGTATTTACCGATATCTCAGGTCTATTTGTCATTAATAATGAAGCAGGTTGGTATGAAGGCTGGTTGATCCGTGATTTAACGGTGCCAACCACTATTGCCGAGTTAGACCCAACAGGTGCGAACCCCTGGGGCACATTGACACAAGCCGATTATGCAGCACTCAATGCACGCTCTGAGGTAGGAGTAAATAGCCTAGGCAGTATCTTTACTTTAAATGGTCAGGCCGTACGCTTCCCATCACAAGAAGATAATTTTGCAGAAAATGATATTGGCAATACTGTTGGTTATCCGGTAAGCATTGGCGCATTTAATTCATTACAACAAGCCGATGTGCACGCCTACTGGGAGCTTAATCCCGGCACCAACTGGACATTCCCACTGTACGAGCTGCCCTTCACCGGCGGCCTAGATGGAAAGCCTTCCGTTCAGAGCCCGTCAATCGTACCGCCGACATCCGCATCACTGTTAAGCGCTAACATTCCAGAAGCCTTGATCACTCCAGAGCGAGCGCTAGCCTTAGGTGATGACCCCATTAATCCTCGAGACCCCGATCGCTTTGAAGACAGCGTAAACTTTACTCAAGCTGAAACTCGAAATCGTTTTATTCCCAGCAATTTAGCTAATGAAATTTTTCTTGATGTCTTTATTCGCACCACATCCTTTGCACCGGGCATAGGAATGCCAGATCGGCTATACATGGCATATCAACATCAAGTTGCAAAAGTGGATCGCAATGGTGATGGAGCCATTTCTTTTGGCGAAGCGGCCATTCTGAGTGAATTCCAAAACGGAGAGCAAACATTAACAGGTCGAGACTTGTACTTATCCGCCGCCGACTTTAATCGTTTCGCGGTAACACGAGAAATCAATGACGGTCTATTAGCGCCGCGTTTCGCCCCAAGCCAACGCGCTTATGTTGCTTCGGGGTTCGCGACATTTTTAAATGAACCCGTAGAGGCCTCTATTCCACGTGATGCTGATGATCGTTAGTCACTAAAATCGCAGATGCCCAATGCTTGGCGCGCCATATTCGGCGCGTCCTTTTTAGCATTATCTTCATTGTACTTCGAAATTTAATGCAGAGTAACGGTTAATGTATTGAGCTCAGTAGAAGGTAAATTAATTATCGCTAGGTGTTTTAGCCTTTAACCCAAAAACTTTTCGTATTAAGCATTAGCGCCATCAAATACATCGGCATTAATAGGTGATGCATTAACGCCTGACAAAAAATCCGGATTAACTCTAAATATTTTTAGGGTTTATTGTTGCTTATGGTGCGCATAGACGCCACATTTTTAACAAAAAAATGCTCTACCATTTCTGTTAAAAATTGATACTTTAAAACGACATCAGCATCAGTAAATCTAGGGCATATAAGAATGCATTCAGTGATGCCCTGTCTCTTTACGAATGGGGTCAAGCGTTAAGGACGAGAAAACAATACATTATCCACTAAGGGCGTGCTTTCCACCTCCTCCCTTCGTTACTCAAAGTGTTACATACCTCGGTATGCGCCGCTTTAAGCACCTCGATGAGAACGCGGAATCCTTCGCCTAATTGGACAATCAATTATTACCTCGCCCCTTAAGCACCGCTTATCGACTATTTGGCAGTTAGGCTATTATTTTACTGACGATAAGTGATAATGTAGAATCCTTTGGGTGCGTATCCGTAGCGCGTTATTTTCGATACGGTTAGGGCGCTGCAATTTTATTAAAAATACATTTTGTGTTATTAGTAAAATTAAGATATTGCCCAATGGTATGTTGTAAACCTTCGGCGGGAACAAGGCTAGCTGTATTTTTTGACATTAATCGTCACGCTAGCGACGAGGGAACAAGCGTTCATCCACTAATGCTTGATGGCGGTACCCCTATAGGCTCAAGCATGCGACTATTGTAGTGCCCCTTGTTAAAAAAGCTGACCCCTTCGCCTAATTGGATAAACTATTATCGCCTCATCACTCAGCAAAGGAAGAAAGAGATGCAAGTTAAAATATTTACAACCGGTAAGCTCTATGAAACACGTAACGCCAAAAGCAATGACATTCGAGAGAGCCTACTGGCCGCTACAGCCCTGCGTAAATTGGGTTTTCCAGATATCACGCCCATAACGAAATTATCAAAACATATTACTGACATTTGCGTGCATCATAATCGTAAGCTTCATTATGTCTTATTTGCTAGCGAAGATAACGCTATTACCGGTCTTGCGACTTTAAAAAACAGCGGTCTGGATTGCCTGTTTAAACCAGGCTCCACCGCTCGGTTTGTCCCATCCGTAAACTACCCCGACCTTAAAAGCCCCTACGGGTCGGCCAAGACAGGGTATAAAAGCGAACGTGGATCGTGGTGAAATTGAGAAAATAACTAGGGGTGCCTTAAGGTATAGCGGCGGAATCGTATATCCAACATCGGTGTGAGGGGGAGCTAAGGGGCGCATATGAAATAACTTCCCGCTTTTGAACTTCTGGGTGCACGCTTGCCGTCGTTAAAAATATTTGCAATAGCCGGCTATTACGCCATATTTTTGCCTCGTCAAGCAAGTACCCAAAAACCCAAATTCCAGAAACTTATTCCGTGCACGCCCCTAATCGGCCAATTCATTTATTTTTTTTAAAACCGCCCTCGACTTTTTCCGGCAAAGGCTAATCTTGAATATCCCTATTCAGATATACGGACCCACGTGCCGTGTGATCTGGGGCCAGGAGATAGAAACTCCTGGCCCCAGATTTAAGTTTTACTGATTAAAAGTATGATTACCGGAAGACTGTAACGGATGCAAGATCTCAATCGATACGCTATCAGATTCAATTAAATCTATTAAATTTTTAAACGATGTTTTATCACTCATGCTTACATTAGAAGCATGGGCATCTTCTTCTGTCTCCCAATAGTAAACATCAACCCAAACTTCATTAGCATCTTTGTATAAAGATTGATGTAAAAAGCCTTTTAAACTTTTCAAGTCTAAGACCATTGCATTCACAGCATCAATCATTTTTTCATCTGGAATACCTGATTTAGATTTCCACTTAACGGTTTCAAAAATTTGGTGGTTAGAATTCAATTTATTTTCCTCTGCTGATGTTTGAACACAAAATATGAAAGCTGCAATAGCAGCTACTGATTTAAATAACTTAGACATTAACAACACTGCGACTAAAAACCAAACGCTCGGGTAAGCCTCCTCCACTGCGTTGCTTACTTTATGCGAGCGTAGCAAAAAAGCACAAAACAAGCAACGCAATGGAGGAGGCCTAAACTGTTTGTTAGAGCTACTCCCTGGGGGGAAAATTGGGGACACCCAAAACTAATACCTCTCAAGAATTCTCAGACAAGATAGTCCAGTAGCCCGAGAATCATACTCCTCAGTAACAACAGGTAACGCTCGTTAAAAAATGAGTTTAGCCGCTCTTAAATGACAATTCAGGAATTAGAAAGGGGGTTAGGGGCGAGGCATGTAACACTTTGAGTAACGAAGATGAGGAAGTAGAGAGCAAGTATTAGTGGGTAATATATTGTTTCCTCGCCCCTTATATCGACTTGCTGCCGCATCTCGTGCGGTTAACGAAAAAGTCGACCTAACAGCCAAATATTCGGCGAGCAGCGCCAAGGCCCTTGACCCAACATTGCTCTAGCTTTTCGGCGCAGGGTTTTATGGCATCGCCGCGACCAATGCAGTGATGAAAGTCCTTTTCGATACGCGGCATGTTATCTAACCAATCATCGCAATTAATATCTAAACGCTGCAATATTTTAGGCTCTGCCATTGCGATAGCGCCTTTTTTATTCGGTAATATTGCCCGTCCAGTCCAATCAATTAATTCGAGGTAATCGCGCCAGTAAAAGGGAATAACACCTGTAGCGCGCTGACCTTGATGCACCGTGTCAGCGGTGGGAAGGTGATTCTTTTTAGGTGAGTTACAGAATTTAGCTAACCTAATGGGCTTTTTATCTTCGGCTTTTTTAGCGGGTTTATTCAAAGACTGAATGCGTTGCTGAATCGCCGTAAAATCACTGGTTTCTGGCAGTGCTGCCATGCCGGCGCGTACAGGGTTTAAATCGACATACGCCATACACGTGATAATCGCCTGCTCGTCTAGCAACGCTTGGCTTTTAAAGCGACCCTCCCAAAAACGGCCGGTGCATTTATCTTCAACGTTGGCGAGTCGTGCGATATGTTCATTCAAACACCGCATAAACCAACTAATGTCACATAAGCGGCTACGCCATTCAGTGATTAACTCGTCGGCCTTCCATTGCTCAGCCTCACTCAACGGTTTATTTTTTAACACCTTAAGGGTTAAATCATGGCCTTTAAATAGCTGCATCCAGCGGCGAATAACGACTTTATCACTCCAGTTATCGGCCTTGGGCTTATCCATATGCAGTACAAGGTGGTAGTGATTTGACATCACCGCATACGCCGCCACATCAATCGCAAAAATATCGGCTAGCTCAGCTAATTTATCCGTTACCCACTCCTTACGATGCGAGTAATCCGTACCCGTTAACTTATCTTCGCCAAATAGCCAACCTCGACGAACTGCCCTGCAATAACAGTGATACCACGGGGTTTGATCTAGCGACATGATTAACTTTCTGGGCTTGGTCATCATTCACTCCAGTAAACAGCTCTTATTTAGGTATAGCAAAGCTCCCTTTAAATGCGAGATCGTTCGTTGGTGTTATGGATGTCCTAGATATTGCCCAGATATTGCCTATCCTAGATATTGCCTTTAAAAAAACTCCGCCTAACGCAGCGGCTTGTAATGTTATAGAAAGGGGTATCGTCTATTGATACCAATTGGCTACGCGGTTGAGTCATGGTTGCTTATCCAGTACTTTATGGATTAACACTAGATAATGTTTGAGCTGGAGTCAAATAGCGCATTGTTTTAGATAATGAGTTCTTTATACTCTTCTACTTATTTGACTGGTGCCTGTCCTCGATTATGTTACCCGCTAGGGTGACGGGGGTAGCGGGAGCTGCTGGTTAATTGGAGCAATTTTGGGGATATCTGCATTTGGGGGATAAAATGCCATTATTACTGCTTTCTATTTTGGTTTATCTTACCGCGTATATGGTGGTTGAACCATTAAGAAATTTTTTATCAAACAAAGCATTTGTTATGCTACTTTTTGTCTGTCAATTGATAGCCTGCTGGATGTATTTAGAGCCTGTCTATTGGGGGCTATGTTCGTCATTACCTTTAGTAATATATGCATTGATTTTTGATCACAATAAGCTTTCTCGTCGTAAATAAAAATCTCGCCAAAAATAATTAGGGACATCCAGAGCGCTAACCTATTAAATCAAAAGGTTAGTGTTCTCTGGGTTTAAACCTCAAAGCAGCTAAAAGTTCACGGCTTTAGCTGCTTTTTTATGGGTTGTAATTAGGCGGGTTACTGTTTTTTTGATCGGTATATTTAGAGTTAACAGTGTCAAGCTGACATTGAGTCGGACCGTTCCAGCAACTCAAAGGGCTGCACACTTAATTCGGCTGACTAGCTAAACTGTATGGCGCGCCAGCGCCATGGAGCACTACGTGCCAGAATTCGACTTTAGGAGGTAGAGCGACACAGAAGCCAAAGTCGAAATGTTTAGCACCGAAGAGGCTCCAGCTCAAGGTGTATCGGCTGTTAAAGTATTAGTATTAGCCGCTCGACAGGGAAAAAATTTTGATCACTGGACAGAATAATGTGGATATTACGCTGGCATCGAATAGTCATAGCTCTGATGTTGAAATTGAAATTAGTAATGCGGTAAGGGTAGTGAGAAAATTGAATGAGTTGCCTATAAGTAGTTCAGTACACCCAATTTATTGGCGTTTTTGTATTTATAAAGTGACAAGTTTGATTGCGCCAGCAGTTTTTGTATTACTGATGGTGTGGCTTGTGGAGCGTTTGGGGTTTGAAGGCGTTGATTGGCGTTATGTTTTAGCGTTTGTAGCGATAGTCGCTTGTGGATCATTTTTTCTGTCGCCAATATCTGATTTTTCAATTGATATAACACAAGGCGTTGCAATACTTAATCGGTCACGAATGATATTTAAAGATGAGCGCCGCTATGAAATAACGCTTGTGTCGGTAGGGAATTATTTTTTAAAGTTTAGGCGAGGACTAATAGTTTCTTATCTTCCATCCTATATATATGGCAAAGCAGGATTAGATGCGTTGGCTAGTGAGTTGGGGCAGTTGCAAAATAAATGAGGGACAATTGCCCCCGACTTTTATGGCTATCGTCATTGTACTGAGCCCAATTTTACCTGTAAGCGATGTTAAAATTTAGAGTGAAATTCTGATGAACCAAGAATCAACACCTCATTTCATTAATGTCGATTTTGAGCTCCAATCTACTTCAGGGCTAACTCTACTTGCTCAAGGGCTAGGGGGGAAGATTGCCATACTTAGCTCCGATGAATTGGATGGTATATACCGATTGAATTTTGAAGTGGTAGGTTCTGATCGTGTGAGTGGCTTAGCATCCATTATTTCAGAGGCTGCGTCTCTATTCGATCATTTATCTGATGAAGCAAGAGTTCAATTTGATCTATGCGAAAATAAAGTTGCTGATATCGGGTTTAGCAGTGGGAAATCGGGTTGGCATTACGGTGAACTCCCTAGTAATGTACTGGCTAGTCTAGTTCGGCTGGGTTTCGGTATTAAGTTTTCTATATATGGCTTAAGTATCGGTAACAGTTAGAGCATCCAAAGCCTGAATAGGCGTAACAGTAAGGAATTCGACGGACAGACACTCTAAATTCCTTTAGGTAAATAGCGGTAATGCTATTCTTTGTTACTGGAGGCTTTTCTGTACTTGAGATTGGAATTATACTGCTATTCAGAGTTTGCTCGTGAAGCACTTTGTGGGTAAGTTTTGATAGGAAATCTAGTTGTAATGATCGGGGTTAAGGCTCCTTTCCTAATTGGAGGCTAATGTTGATCTTTACTCATAAGTGCCCAAGCTGTGACCACTCTCATAATTGGTTTTACCGATTTAAATTTAGTTATGATTCTGATCCAATGCTCCCCTGTAGTAATTGCGGTTGTGAATTACTTGATCAAGAGCGCTTTGCTCTTCTCAGTATAGCAATGGCTATACTGTTTGGTTTTTTGATCTTTTTTCTTCCTCCTTTAAATATCTTTTTGGCATGCCTTATTACATGTGGCCCGCCACTATTAGGGATTATTGCTCTATTACCACTAAAGAAAGAAACAAGCTAAAGCTAGACTATTTCAATTTTTAAATACCGCCGGGGACATCCACAACACTAACCTTTAAGTCAATAGCAGGAGCGATTATTGATGGCTGTAGGGGATATTAAATTAACAAAAATTAAATTTAATAATTTGCCCAGAAAAGAGCGCTTGCGAATAATTTTAGAGGTGAAACGGCGTTATACGATGATATCAAAGCTAGAGTTAGTTTTGGCTTTAGCCGGATTGAGCCTATGGGTCATTATTTCTTATTTCTGCTACGTATTAATTGGAGATAATGGGATCTATATCTCTACGGCTGTTGCGGGGATCGTTTATTTTTTGGCTTATAATATTCTTTGGAATAAAATCGTTTTCCCAAAGATAGCTCAAGTACTGAAAGTATAAATTTGGAATTTTATGGTTTACAATTAGGCGGACTGCTGTTTAATCAACCGACTAAAGCTGACAGCGGAAAACTGAGATGAGTTGGATCGTTCTAAAGAGGGCTGGCGGGGCACAAATTCTAAATTCTATTTACCAAACTCTTTGAGGTAGTGGGGTATTATTTATGGGAAGTTACTGATTACAACACTGTAGACAGTTTTCATGAGGCAATAAGCCCGTAATCACTCAGCTCTTC